>WFQS01000182.1 GCA_015486915.1 Desulfobacteraceae bacterium | reverse complement strand
TATTTCATCTTTGCTGTACCCAAGAAATTTTGAGTATTCACCATCCATGGTTATATCGTTTAAATTATTCCATTTTGAGAAAATAGATACTTTTGAGAACCTTGATACTCCTGTTACAAATACAAATTTTATATAGTCGACGATATTGCCGTCTTTTAATACTCCAAACAAAGATTCCAGGATCTCCCTGTTCTGCTTTGCCGTTTCTATTTCATTTTTGCCAAGGTGATCTATTATCGGTTTGTCATATTCATCAATTAAAAATACAACAGGTTGATTGTATTTTAAAAAAGTTTTTTTTATCAGTTCGGAAAAAAAAGATGCATGGCTTTCATAACGGAATTCAGGGATTTCATAGCTGTCTCTGATATTTGACAATTTTAACAATATCTCTTTTTCAAACAGAGCAGGACTGTTGTTCACAATCCCGTTAAAGTCAAAAATAAAAACCGGATATTTTTCAAATTTCCATCTGTTTTCAATATAAAGGCCTTTAAACAGGTCTTTATTGCCTGTGAACAATTCCTTTAAAGTGGAGATCGTCAATGATTTTCCAAATCTTCTCGGCCGGGACAGAAAGTAAGCTTCTCCACCTGTTATAAGTTTGTAAATCCACTTTGTTTTATCAACATAGATAAGATCTTTTCCCCTTAATTTTTTAAATGACGAGGTGTCAAGCCCAAGGCCTTGCTGTTTCATAAGATTTATCCTTTTTGAAAAGTATTTTCATAAAGATAATAAAAACAAAGGGGTTAAAAGTCAAAGGATTTATATTCCACATTCACCTGACAGCTGTACCGGAAACAAAGCAAGGTTTAAATCTTGCGCTTGGTGAAGCGCACAGACGATACACAAGACATATCAATTTCCGTGAAGGATGGAGAGGGGCTGGTTTGGAAAAAACCCGACCGAAAAAGAAAGTTCAGCACCTAAAAAAAGCGAATCAGAAATAAAATTTTATTTGAAATAACGTTGAAACCGTAATATCATCATTTCATGATTTTATTATTTAAAAATAATGCAACCACGGATATCTTCAACGTTATAAATACAAAAAGGGAAAAGAAAAGTGCCCTGCCAATCTGCGGAAAATCGCAGGGAGAAAGTTGGATCAGCATGATTCAGCAACAGTATTGCACGAATTAGTAATTCCTCAAGAGAACAAACCTGAGGCGCTTGCAGGAGATCGAAAAGGTCATTACAGTATTTGTGCCTTATATTAAACGGGTTTATTATATCACTTGTTTTTATTTTATAATTTCGTATTTGTCAGAAAATCAAAAATAAAAGAATATAACAATTTAAGCAAAACAAAAGGGAACAAAAATGTCAAAATTGTTTAAAGCAACAAAGATCAATGGGATGAGGATGAAGAACCGTTTTGTGAGATCTGCAACCTATGAAGCAATGGCAGAGAAGGATGGAACGGTTAAGAATCAACTGCTGGACTGTATGGCGGAACTTGCCATGGGCGAAACAGGACTTATTATTACCGGACACACCTTTGTTTCAAGGGAAGGACAGGCAGGTCCCCGACAGATGGGTATATATTCCGATTCAATGATCCCCGGTCTGAAACGGATTTCTTCGGTTATTCATGACAATGGAGGAGTTGTTGCCGTGCAGCTCGCCCATGCAGGGATGAGGGGAATAGGAAAAAATCAATATGCTCCCCTTTGTCCCTCCGATATATTTGAAAAAAATATTAAAAAAGCATCGGCAATGACACATGATGATATCAAAAAAACCATAAAAGCCTTTGGGGACGGTGCGCAAAGAGCTGTGGAATCAGGCTTTGACGCGGTCCAAATCCACTCTGCCCATGGCTATCTGCTCAGTCAGTTTTTATCTCCCCATTATAATAAGAGAAGCGACAATTACGGTGGAAGTCTTGGAAATAGGTCAAGGCTGCTTGTTGAAGTTTATGAAGAAATCCGGCAAAGGGTGGGAAAATCATTTCCTGTCATGGTTAAAATAAACTCGGAGGATTTTCTTGAGGACGGGTTCACAGTAAAAGAAATGATAAAAGTTGCCCATTTACTTGAAGATCTGGGAATGGACGCTATAGAAATGAGCGGTGGAACATTTGAATCCGGCAATCTGATTCCATCGAGGACAGGCACCTCAAAATCGGAAAAAAAAGAAGTCTATTACAGGGAAGCTGCAAAAAAATTCAAAAAAGAAATAGGAATTCCCCTTATCCTTGTTGGCGGCTTCCTGTCTTTTAATATTGCTGAAGATGTCGTAAATTCAGGCCTTGCCGACTATATTGCCCTTGCAAGACCTCTTATCAGAGAGCCTCACCTTGTTAAAAGATGGGCAGCAGGAGACAGGAAAAAAGCATCGTGT
>WFQS01000181.1 GCA_015486915.1 Desulfobacteraceae bacterium | reverse complement strand
GGACATCTGAATTTTTCGGCAAGGTTAAAGGCATGCACAGTCAATGTAAAGCAGTCCCTTACATCAACGGGGGAAAGGACAATTACAGGAAGGCCGCTGCTGTTTCCCCAGCGCATGAACTGGATATCACCGTCAGCGCCCTTTGTTGCAGATCCCGTTGAAGGACCGAGACGCTGGACATTTACAATCACAATGGGAATTTCACTGCCGATTGCAAAGGATATCTGCTCGCTGTACAGGCTTATCCCCGGACCTGAGGTTGCAGTCATAACCTTTAAGCCGGCCATTGAAGCTCCGAGACAGAACCCGATTGAAGCGATCTCATCCTCACCCTGGAGGCAGATCCCACCGGAAGGGGGAAGAAGGTTGAGCATGTTATTAAAAATTGTTGTTGCAGGGGTTATGGGGTAACCTGCAAAGAACCGGCAGCCTGCAGCCACAGCCCCTCTCGCTATTGCCTCGTTACCCTCCAAAAAACTTAACGACATGATAATAGTTCTCCGTATTTACAGAATCAGAAATCGTTGTTATGGAAAAAAAGACCGCTGATAAGGACCGCTGTGGTCATGAATCCATAAAACTAAAAAAATTAATGGTTTCCTATCCAACAAGAACCTTTTCCATCTTTTCAACGAGAAAGTCAATCTCTTGATCATTTATTATCAGGGGCGGAGAAATCCTTATTGTATGGCCGTGGCTGTCATTTGCAAGTACACCAAGATCAAGAAGCTTTCTGCAGAACTCCATTGCATTGCCCTTTTTCACCTCAATGCCTATAAACAGGCCTTTTCCCCTGACTTCCTTTACATGGGGAGATCTTTTTCCGATCTCTTCAAGTCTTTTTTTAAGTTTTGCACCCTGGACAGCTGATTTTTCAACAAGATTCTCATTTTCTATCACATCAAGTGCTGCAATTCCTGCAACACAGGCAAGGGGATAACCTCCGAAAGTTGAGCCATCTGAGCCCTGTTTAAAAATCAAATCCATTAAATAAGAGTTTGTAATGAAAACAGATAGAGGAAGAACGCCGCCGGAAATGGCCTTGCCGAGGATCAGGCCGTCTGGGATCACATTTTCATGCTCAAAGGCAAATCTTTTTCCTGTCCTGCCAAGTCCAACCTGGATTTCATCAAACAGAAGAATCAGATCGTTTTTGTCGCTTAATTCCCGCAAACCCTTAAGAAAACCTTCAGGGGGCACATTCATGCCTCCCTCTCCCTGCATGGGCTCCACAAGTATTCCGCAGGTATTTTTGTTAATTGCCTTTTCAACTTCGGCAAGATTTCCGTATTCAACGGCAACAAACCCCGGAGTTAAGGGGCCGAACCCCTGTTTGTATTTTTGTGTTGTAGAAAAGGAAATTACCGTTGTCATCCTGCCGTGAAAATTATTTTTAAAAACTATAATTTCCTGTTTACCATCGGAAATACCCTTAGATTTCCATCCGTAGTATCTTGCAGCTTTAATGGCAGTTTCAACGGATTCAACTCCGCCGTTCTTGGGAAGGACCTTGTTTCCATTTTTGCCGAAACGCGGTGCAAGCTGTGGTGCAAATTCAGCTGCTCTTTTTAAAAATAAACCAAGAGAATCCGTGTAAACAACATTTGAAATTACAGATCCATAGTTATGGTTTAATGCATCCACAACGGCCTTTACAATCTTTGGATGGTGATGTCCGGGATTTGCTGCAGAATAAGCTGCAAGACAATCCAGATATTTTTTACCGCTAATATCTGTAAGCCAGCACCCTTCAGACTGCCTTACCACCATATTAATTCTCTCATAATGGTGTGCACCGAAAGTTTCTTCATATTTGACTATGTGTTCATCTCCAATCTGTGAAAATCCCTGTGGTTCAAATACTTTCTCTGCATTTAACATAGCCCCCTCCTTGATTTTTTGTATTGTGAATCAAATCTGCATTTTTGTATGTGCATTTCTGCACCTGTTTTTTAATACAGATAAACTGTTGCTACCATAGTAGTAACTATAAGGATAAAATAAGATAAAGTCAATGATATTTTAAAAAATCTACATGAAATATGCCATGACCTGTCCATGGGTAAAACATACATCACAATGAACACAGGCCAGAATACAGGGTATATAACGGCCATGAGGCCGATCTGGATTGGCCCGGATTCGCCTCAAAGAATCAAAGATTCTGACAAACATAAAAAGAGCATCAGTTGCTTTGTTAAAATGAGCTCATTCTTATAAAAAAAAATGGTCAAAATCTGGATAGGAAAAAATGCTGGGAAATTACCTTGAGATAAAATAAACCTGTCAGGTGCGCGCTCTCTGAATGATTATCACACCTGAAAGCGACAGGAGCATGCCGATAATAAATGCCGGGCCTATATCCTGATTTCCGGGAAGCAGTCCTGCGGCCGCGGTCACTGCTGCAAGGATTATGGTTGCCGGGGGCTGTGCATTGGTCGTTATTGCAACCTGTACCGGAGTAAGATATTTAAGAAGTACATTCCACAATATCATCATCAATATACTGGTGATTACGATCATATAGCCAAGCCCGAACCATCCTGCCGGGGAGACATTTGAAAAATTAAAGGAAAGCATCTGACCCGCTGCCATGGGAAGCATTGCAGCAACACCAAGGATCAGACTCCACGC
>WFQS01000180.1 GCA_015486915.1 Desulfobacteraceae bacterium | reverse complement strand
GGCAATAACTGAGTTCGGGCTTCCCTATGAACAGGAACCTGCAATAACAAAACATATTGCCTGGTTTTTTGAAAAACACAAACAGGATGTGAAATCTGTCCTTGGAAAAGAATCAATGCCTGACCTGATCCTTTTTAACGGGGGTTCCCTTAAACCTGATATTCTCCAGCAGAGGACACGGACAGCCATCAGGAACTGGTTTGATTCAAAGGATGTGACATCGTCTCCTGTAATACTTAAAAACCCGGACCCTGATCTTTCAGTTGCCCTTGGGGCTGCATACTACGGGCTTGTGAAACAGGGAACAGGCGTGAAAGTTGGCAGTGGAAGCCCGAGAAGCTATTACCTTGGAATTTCAGACGAAAAATCAGACGGAATTTCAGACGGGAAAAATGATGCGGGAAAGCATAAAAACAAAGCCCTGTGCATTGTGGAAAGGGGCCTTGATGAAGGGTCAAAGATCAATTTTCCCGATATGGAATTTGAGGTACTTGCCAATCAGCCTGTGAGTTTTGATATTTTCAGTTCAAGTTTCCGTTCCGGAGATAAAACAGGAGATATAATTGATATTGACGATTCCTTAAGTTCCATGGCCCCTGTTCACACAATTATAAGATTCGGGAAAAAAGGCAGGAAAAAAGCAGTACCAGTGAGGATTGAACCGGAATATACGGAGATGGGAACCCTTGCAATCTGGTGCCGTTCCTCGGTTACAAATCACCGATGGAAACTGCAGTTTCAGCTGCGGGACTATATTGCTGAAATGGAAAGAAAAATATCCGATACAGACATTTTTGATGATGCAGTCATCAGCGATGTATGTACATTAATAGACAATGCTTTTCCCATGGATTCAGAAAAATCTGATAAAAGCCTTCTTTCAGGTCTTGTAAAGGCCATTGAAAATAAAATTGAAAGGAAAAAAACAAAATGGCCGCTTTCCCTTTTAAGGGCGGCAATGGATAAATTAATTGAAATTTCTGAAAAAAGGAAATTAAGTCAAGAGCATGAAACAAGATGGCTTAATCTTGCAGGATTCTGCATGCGCCCTGGATTTGGAGATGCTTTTGATGAAGAGAGGATGAGAAAACTCTGGAAAATTTACCTTGCAGGCCTTAATTTCCCAAAGGCAAAACAAAATGCATCTGAATGGTGGATATTCTGCAGAAGAATTGCCGCTGGTTTAAAAGCAGGCCAGCAGCGCCAGTTTTTTCAGGATATCTCGGCATTGCTGTTACCCGGGAAAAATTCCAGGGCAAAATCAAAATTAACTCCGGGTGAGATCATAGAAATCTGGATGGCAGCCGCTAATATGGAACGTCTTCTTGTAAAGGATAAGGTGATCCTTGGAAGGACACTTCTTTCCCGGTTAAAATCCAATAAGAAAAATCCGCATCAGCTCTTCTGGGCTTTATCCAGAATCGGGGCAAGGGAGATGCTCTACGGATCCGTTGACAGGGTGGTTCCCCCGAAAGAGGTTTCTATCTGGATCAAAAAACTTGTGAAAAATACCACTGGCAGGGCAGCAGACCGTGCCGTTATTGCAGCCCTTGCAGGAATGGCGAGAAAAACCGGAGACAGGACAAGGGATATTGATCAGGATCTGCGTGAATTTCTCATTGAACAATTTGAAAAATCATCTTCCGGGAAAGAGTATTTAAATATGATAAAAAAAGAAACCGCCATTGAATCAATAGAAGAGCAGAAATTGTTCGGTGAAAGTCTTCCCCGGGGGATTGTACTTAAAAAATAAGGAGAAATGATTTAAATGAGAGTTGGATCAGGTTTTGATGTCCATGAACTTGTCAAGGGCAGAGATCTTGTCCTCGGCGGGGTTACCATCCCCTTTAAACTGGGATTAAAGGGACATTCCGATGCAGATGTTCTTGTGCATTCCCTGTGTGATGCTCTGCTTGGTGCTGCAGGTCTTGGAGATATAGGCCGGCATTTTCCGGACTCTGATCCTCAATTTAAAAATATATCAAGTCTGATCCTTTTGAAAAAAAGTATGGAACTGGTTTTAAAAAAGGG
>WFQS01000179.1 GCA_015486915.1 Desulfobacteraceae bacterium | reverse complement strand
GTACATGGGGTGGGAATTCTGCGCTATTTCTGTTCAACTTATTTCATCTCCGATCCTAATTGAAAAAAAGATTTTTAAAATCTTCAAGTATCACATACATTGAAGGTATCAGAAGAAGAGTGATAAAAGTTGCAAACATCACTCCACATCCAAGGCTGATTGCCATGGGCACGAGAAACTGGGCCTGGGTGCTTTTTTCAAGGATCATTGGCATCAGTCCGAAAAAAGTTGTTAAAGAAGTCAGCATTATGGGCCTCATTCTCCTCACACTTGCACGAATGACAGCATCGTGAAGTTCTAAATTCTTACGCCTGTTGATATTAATTTTATCAATTAAAATCAGGGAATCGTTTACTACAACACCGGACAGGGCAATAATGCCGAACATGCTCATAATACTGAGATTATATCCCATTATAATATGGCCGAGAACAGCTCCTACGATTCCAAAGGGTATGGCAGCCATGATAATAAAGGGCTGAAGATAGCTTTTAAAGGGAATTGCAAGAAGGGCAAAAATAGCAAATAATGCCAGCATAAAACCCGATCTCATACTTTTTAATGAATCGGTCTGCTCTTTTTTCTCTCCTGACATGGAGTATGACATTCCCGGATTATTGGCAAGGATCTCCTTTAAAACGCCTTTTTTAATACTTGCAATGATTTCATTGCTGTTTGCCTTTTTTTTGTCAACACTTGCAGATACCTTTATCACCCTTTTTCTGTCAATGCGCTTAATTTCATTAAATCCCCTTTTTTCCGTTATCCATGCAGCTTCTTTCAGTGATATTTCGCCTCCTGCAGGAGTCATGACTCTTATATTTTCCAGATCATACAGATTTTTTCTCAGATCTTCCGGGTATCTCACCATAACTTTTACCTCGTTTCTTCCAAGCTGGAGCCTTAACGCCTCGGCCCCGTAATACCTGTTTCTTATCTGTCTTGCAAGATCAATTTCCGTAAGTCCTGCAGCCCTTGCACGGGGTTTCAGCTTAAATCTTAATTCCTTTTTCCCCTGGGCAAAATTATCTTCAATATCACTCACCCCGGGATACCGGGAAAGGGCTTTTTTGAGTTTTTCAGATGCTTTTTCAAGAACGGAAAAATTTTTGTGTGCAAGGCGGAATTCGATATTGGCACCCATATGTACCATATTAGATGCAAAAATAACGGAATCAGCGCCTGCAACTTCACCGACTTTTTTTCTCCATATTTTTCTGATTTCAGGGGTTGATATATCACGGTTCTCACTTTTTGTAAGGTAAAGGGCAATCTCCGCCATATTGGAATCGGTTATTCCTCCTCCCCTGCCAACGGGTCCTCCTGTTCCAAGGCTGCCTCCTGTCATTGCATAGATATCCCTGAAAACAGATTGTTTTCCTGGATGCTTTTCATCGATTTGTTTTATGGTCTCCATTGCCTTTGCCGTGATCATGTCAGATATTTTTTCAGTATCCTGTAAAAGTGTACCCGGAGGCATTTTTATGGATACTGTTATCTTGTCACCATCCACATCGGGCATGAAGTTAAATTTTATTATTCCGCCTTTTATTATTCCAATGGTTATGAAAAGTAAAAATAATCCTACGGCCATTGTTATATAACGGTTTCTTATGCAGGATGTTACGGATTTTTTGTAAAATCCGTTGGTGAAATTATCAAATTTTTTGGCAAACCCAAGTCTGAAACGTTCAATGGCACCTGTAATCCCTTTTCTTTCAACTTTTCTTTTTGTTGATGCAAGGTGTGCCGGCAGGATCATCAGGGATTCCACAAGGGACACACATAGCAGGGATATGACAACAATGGGAACAGCGATCATAAATTTTCCCATGACTCCGGTTATATAGGCCAGGGGTAAAAAAGCCGCCATAGTGGTTAAAACTGAAAAAATCACGGGCCCTGCAACCTCGCAGGCCCCCTTTACGGAAGCTTCGCTGATATCCATTCCTTTCTGTCTGTATTCAAAAATATTTTCACCGATTACAATGGCATCATCCACAAGAATACCAAGGGCAAGGATAAAAGCAAAAAGTGAGATCATATTAATTGAAATATTAAAGGCAGGAATTATGAAAAGAGCCCCGAGAAAGGAGATCGGTACTCCGAGCATTACCCAGAAGGCAAGCCTTATCTCAAGGAAAAGGCTTAATATTACAAAGACAAGCATCAAACCCCATTGTGCATTTTTAAGCAGCAGATTGATCCTGCTTCTGAAAATTTCCGATGTATCGTTCCATGTTGCAAGCTTAACAGATAAAGGCAGAGACCTTTCTTTTTCTTTAATATATTTTTTTACTGTTTCTGAAATTTCTATGGGTTTCTGGTCAGATACCCTGTAGACATTGACCATTGCAGCTTTTTTACCGTCAAATTTTGATGCAAGGTCAGTTTCTTCAAAACCATCTTTGATTGTGGCGATATCACCGAGTTTTACAAGGGTTCCATCGGGATTTGCAATGATATTGATATTGGCGTACTCTTTTCCCGTATATTTTTTTGCTTTTTCACGAAGCAGGATTTCACCGCCTTTTGTTTTAATATTACCTCCGGGAATATCCAGGGAAGACTGCCTGATAACAGCTGCAATTTCTCCAAGTGTGAGCCTGTATTTCCTCAGATTATCTTCTGAAACATTAATGGAAATCTCATAATTTCTAACCCCGCCGAGTTCCACCTGGGTGATGCCGGGTTTTGATAAAAGATCTTCCCTTATCTCCTCTGCCTTCTCCCTTAAAACCTTTTCTGTCATGTCACCGTAAACAATAACCGAGATCACCTCTTTCAGGTTTAAAAGTTTTGAAACAACCGGTTTTTCAGCATCTTCAGGAAAGCTTGTGATTCCGTCCACCTGGCTCTTAATGTCCTGGAGGACAATATCGGCATTTTTATCCTGCATGATTTCCGCAACAACCACCCCCCTTCCTTCGTAGGCAGTTGCCGTGACCTCTTTTATTCCATCAACCGATGAAATGCTCTCTTCGATTCTAAGCAGGATGCCCTCTTCCACATCCTCAGGAGAAGCCCCGGGGTAATCCACGGTTATCATTATCCTGTCCATCACTATTTCCGGGAAGACCTCCTGTTTTATATGTCCCCCGAGGATAAGGCCACCCACAACAAAGGTCATCATCAACAGGTTTGCCGCTACATGATTCCCTGTCATCCATCGAATCATTTTTTCCATTATTGTTCTCCACTGCCCCATGCCATGACGGGTGTGAAATTTAAATTCTGACGTGCTCCTGTTTCCCTTAATTTTGTACCCTGGGCAGCACCGGATATACTGGTTATAACGAGTTTTTCATCATTTTTTAAATGCCCCCGGATAAAGACAGTTTTATTTTCCCTGCGTACAAGGTTAACATGTCGTATATCAAGAGTGTTGTCTTTCAGTTTAATCCATACGGTATTATTTTCTCTCAGGGCCTTTCCGGGGATTGGAAATACATCCTTTATCATATCCCCCTTTATTTTGATTGTAACAAAGCTGTTTTCCACAAGGGGAGGAAATTGCTGTCCATGGGTATGTTTTAAATTATAGGGATCAAAAATTTTAAGGACAATGCGGGGCATTCTGCCCGCTGGATCCACATCACCCAGCAATCTCCATACAAAAGATTTCCACAGGTAACTTTTTTTCCCCGCATCAAGGCTTATTGTGGCTTCAGATCCCTTTGCTTTTTCATACATGTCAGAAGCCTTAGTGTAAGAGATTGAGGGGATATTTATCAGCTCGGTTTCAGAATAGGGAATTGAAGCAACAACGTCAAAACAATCGGTTCCTGCAATAACGGCCAGTTGACTTCCCGGTGTCACTACCCTTCCCGGTGCTGTTGATTCGGAAAGGACAACGCAGTTAAATGGAGCTCTTATCACAGTTCTTTTTATGTCAAGAACCCTTTTTGCATAATCTGCTTTTGCCGATTTAAGTACAGCTTCTGCATTTTTCAG
Source organism: Desulfobacteraceae bacterium (assembly GCA_015486915.1). The sequence goes on along the minus strand of WFQS01000179.1, from coordinate 122 downwards.
CTGGGGTTCATATAAAACAAGTGGCGAGGCAGCTTTCATTTTATTGAATTTTTTTGCTATTTTCCATTCTTTTACAGCAACTGCAGCAAGGCTTTTCGTTTCAAGAAGAGCAGTTGCAGCTT
>WFQS01000178.1 GCA_015486915.1 Desulfobacteraceae bacterium | reverse complement strand
GAAAGTACATCGGGAATGATAAGGTTTGCCGGAGAATCTGAAAGCCAGTCGTTTATTGTAGGCACGGAAAACGGTCTTTTATACCCTCTTTCAAAGGCGTTTCCTAAAAAAAAGTTTTATCCTGCATCGGAGAAAATGCTCTGTATAGATATGAAAAAAATAGGCCTTGAAAATATAATTGAAAGTCTTGAAAATAATTCAGGAGAGGTGAAGGTGAGTGAAAATATGCGGAAAAAAGCCTTCAGGGCTGTCCAGCGAATGATTGATCTTAAATAAGATTTTTTTTGGCATTCTTTAATTTTTAAAAGAATGCCGATTTCTTTTGTATTATTTTTTTCTCGTTGTTAGTATTGCTGGTCAGTATTGCTGGCTTTTTGATAGCGGCCATGAGGCCGGTCTGGATTTAGGCCCCATGGCATCGCTTGATTTTTTTTGCTTATTTATGAAATGGAATTAATGACTTCGTCGGGAATATCAGCATTTGAATAAAATTTCTGGATATCATCACAATCATCTAAGGCTTCCATGAAACGGCACATCTGCTCCGCTGCTTTTCCTTCCAGCGCTGTCTGTGTCTGGGGCAGCATTGTAATCTCAGCAAGGTCATATTTTACAGATGCCTTTTCCAGGGCTTCCCTGACCGCCTCAAAATCTTCAGGTGCCGTGATTATTTCAAAGCAGTCACCTTCATCCTTTACATCTTCAGCCCCTGCTTCAAGTCCTATTTCCATGAGAGTGTCTTCGTCTGATTCGGATTTATCAACGGTTATCAGGCCTTTTTTATCAAACATCCATGAAACACATCCGTCCGTTCCGATGTTACCGCCTGCTTTACTGAAAATACAACGTACATCAGCTATGGTTCTGTTTTTATTATCGGTCAGGCAGTCAACGAGAACGGCTACACCGCCGGGGCCGTAACCTTCATAGGTGAGTTCCTCATAGTCTACTCCCTCAAGCTCACCAGTTCCTTTTTTAATGGCTCTTTCAAGGTTGTCCTTGGGCATGTTCTGGGCTTTGGCCGCAATAACCGCTGTCCTGAGTCTCGGGTTGGAATCAGGGTCACCTCCGCCCATTCTTGCGGCGACTGTAATCTCCTTGATTAATTTTGTAAAAATTTTACCTCTTTTTGCATCATTAGCACCTTTTTTATGCTTAATGGATGACCATTTGCTATGTCCTGACATTAAACCTCCTTATATAGCTTTTCATATCAAAAAACTAATACGCCTTCTTTTTTCTGACTTTGCGAAATTAATTATCTGAAAACCATAATTTTATTTATTAAACTTTTTTATTTTTGCCTATAATATATATCTCTTTACTTGCTTTTCTGCAACTATCCGGTTTGAAAATATTGCAGTGCATGAAATTTGTTTTAACCTCAGATTCAAATTTTTTAAAATCAGCTCCCTGGAAAATTTTACATACAAAATTACCCCCGGGAGAGAGAAGTTCTACTGCACAGTTCAGTGCCGCCATACACAGATCAAAGGATCTTGCCGCATCAATTTCTTTCCTTCCCGTTGTAGCCGGTGCCATATCACTTAACACGGTTTTATAACCTTTCCCTGTAGATTCAGCAAGATCATTACCCATATTAAAGATATCTCCTCTGCAGGATACTGCATTTGCAGGCAGCCTGGTTTTGATCTCTTTTAAATCGATTCCCGTTACTTTTCCCCCATGCCCTGTAATTTCAGCTGCATATATCAGCCATGAACCAGGGGCACAACCAAGATCAAGTACCATGGAATTTTTTTGAATGACTTTGAACTTTTTCTGGATTTCCATGAGCTTGTACACTGATCTTGCAGGATATTTTTCTGTTTTGGCTTTTTGTGTCAGATGATCAGCCCATCTGTTTTTTTTATTTTTCTGTTTTGATCTGTGTTTCATTTATAAAGTCCCATAATTTCTTTTAAAGAACTTATTCCGTTAATTTTGATTTTCTTTATGTTGTTTGCCTGTTTAAGGCTGTTACTGGGGATTATACATCTTGAAAATCCCATTTTTTCTGCTTCTTTAATGCGCAGATCAGCATGGCTTGTTGCCCGTATCTCTCCTGTAAGCCCAATTTCCCCAAATACAATAATGCCTTCAGGTACTGCCCTGTCAAGAAAACTTGAAACTAATGCAACAGCAATGCCAAGATCTGCTGCAGGCTCAGAAACCTTTACCCCGCCTGCTACATTCATGAAGATATCGGTTTGTGAAAGATTGATTCCAAGCCTTTTTTCCATAACAGCTGCGATGAGCGCCACCCTGTTTGGGTCAAGTCCCAGAACTGTTCTTCTTGGCGTTCCAGGGCCTGAATTGCTTGCAAGCCCTTGGATTTCAAGGAGTATGGGCCGGGTTCCTTCCATGCTTGCGATAACAACGGATCCAGGGGAGTTTATGGATCTTTCAGAGAGAAACAGGGCAGAAGGATTGGACACCTGTTCCAGTCCTTTTTCCTTCATTTCAAATACACCTATTTCATTGGTTGAACCAAACCTGTTTTTTACTGCCCTTAGAATTCTGAATATATGGTTTCTGTCACCTTCAAAATAAAGAACTGTATCCACCATATGCTCCATGATTCTCGGACCTGCAATTGCACCGCCTTTTGTGACATGGCCCACAAGAAAAAGTGGGATGCCTGTTTCCTTGGCAGTGTTCATTAAACGTATGGATGCTTCCCTTATCTGTGTAACGCTTCCGGGGGTTGAGCCGATTTCAGGATTGTAAACTGTCTGAATGGAATCCACCACCACAACATCGGGTTTTTCTGTTTCAATCATGGCAAGAATTGAGTCAAGATTCGTTTCAGAAGCAACAAGCATTGAACCGGATTCAGCCCCAAGCCGTTTTCCCCGCATTTTTATCTGTCGTATGGATTCTTCTCCTGAAATGTAAAGGGCTTTTCTGCCTGACAGGGCAAGGGTTGAAAGCGCCTGGAGCATCAGGGTTGATTTTCCTATGCCTGGATCTCCTCCAATCAGGATCAGGCTGGCTTCCACAATACCACCGCCCAGGACCCGGTCAAATTCCTCTATTCCCGTAAAGATGCGGGGTTCTTTCTTAAGCTCGATGGAATGTATGGGCACAGGTTTGTTTCTTTTCTGTGATAAAGAGTTTGAAGCTCTGTTTTTTTTATTCCGTTTTTCTGCCGTAAAGCTGTCCCATTCTCCGCATTCAGGGCATTTCCCCATCCACTGCAGAGTCTGGTAACCGCATTCACGGCATTTAAAAATTATTTTTTCTTTTTTTGTCACAAAAAGCACCTGTGTAATTTAACTTAATAAAAATTTTTATAACACATTGTCTTTGCTCTATCAAGCAAGGCAATAAGTTTGATGTGGCAATAAGCTTGATGTGGCGCAAGTTGATTTCATAAACCATACTCCGGCACAGGTTTTGCCTTTGTTGATTGCAGTTTCAGGGAAATATACTGTAAAATCAGGAAATAACAATGGCTCACGGCTTTATGACTATAAAATAATCTGTTTTTTATACAAAATTGTTGTTTTATACTAATTAATTTTAAAGAATCAGGAGGAATTTGATGATGAAAAGGGAGAAAACAATTCTTTTAACAACAGGGGTTGCAACCATGATTCCAGGGATAGCTTTTGCCGGCGGTACAGGTTCAATTGATACCGGATCCACTGCATGGATGCTTGTTTCAACAGCTCTTGTGCTGCTTATGATTCCGGGACTTGCAATGTTTTATGGCGGGCTTGTGAAAAGCAGAAATGTTTTAAGTACCATGATGCATTCCTTTGTTTCCCTTGCAATCATCGGTGTTTTGTGGGTTATTTTCGGCTATTCCCTTACCTTCGGAAAAAGTATACTTGGCGGTTTTGTGGGCTGGAACAGTGATTTCTTTTTTCTTAAAGGTATTGACACGAGAATTACAAACGGTATTCCGGAGTATGTAATTGCCATGTTTCAGGGAAAATTTGCAATAATAGCACCTGCTCTTATCAGTGGTGCAATTGCTGAAAGAGTTTATTTTAAGGGGTATTCTCTTTTTATTGTTTTATGGTTTTTCTTTGTTTACTGTCCTTTGTGCCATTGGGTATGGGCTTCTGACGGCTGGCTGTTTAATGCAGGAGCTGCAGGGGTGATTGATCTAGCCGGAGGTCTTGTTATTCACGTTTCCGCAGGAATAAGTGCGCTTGTTGCCGCCCTGTATCTTGGCAGGCGCCACGGATTTCCCGATGCCATAGCTCATCCCAGCAATCTTGTCATGACATTAACAGGTGCAGGTCTCCTCTGGGTGGGCTGGTTCGGTTTCAATGCAGGATCAACACTCCAGAGCGGCCTTGCAACTGCCCGTGCTCTTACAATGACCCAGGTATCTGCGGCAAGCGGAGCTTTGACATGGCTTTTAATTGAAGAGATTATTTTTAAGAAAGCATCTTCACTTGGGTTTGCATCCGGCGCACTTGCAGGGCTTGTTGCCATTACACCTGCAGCTGCCGTTGTTAAACCGGAAGGAGCCATGCTGCTTGGAGCTGCATCCTCAATTGTATGTTATTGTGCACTTCAGATGAAAATGAAATTTAAATATGATGACAGCCTGGACTGCTTTGGCATCCATGGTGTTGGCAGCGGGCTCGGTGTACTTCTTCTCACATTTCTTGTTCGTGATTCCTGGATGAAACATGCCGCTGCTGTATCTTCAACGGGAACATGGACAGTGTGGGACCAGTTTTTTGTCCAGCTACAGGGTATTGGAGCTACAATACTTCTCGCCGCTGTTATGACCTATATTATCTGTGTGGTTGTTGAAAAAACAATAGGTTTCAGAATAGACCACGAAAAAGAGATAGAAGGTCTTGATCAGGCTCTCCACGGTGAGCATGGATACGGTTTTATAAATTAAAGTTTAAAGTAAATAAAAAATAATACATTTTTGTGTTCAGGGCTATAGTCTTGTTCACAAAAATGTATTTTAAAATGAATTATCCATTTTTTTTATGATTTTGCTGATTTCTTTCACATCATCCATTATTTTCCATAGATTCATTTTAAGTATTTTCCTGTCCTTCATGACAAGATTACCATCAATAATTGTTGCTGAAACATCACTGCCATTTGCAGAATAAACAAGATGTGAATATGGATTGTACATTGGAATCATATGGGGCTTTGATGTGTCAACTACTATAATATCAGCCCGTTTTCCAACTTCAAGAGACCCTGTAATTTTATCTAAGCCAAGAGTTAGAGCACCGTTTATGGTTGCCATTTTTAAGGCAGTCCCGGCATTAATTGCCTCGGGGTTCATGGTGAAAACCTTGTGAAGTTTTGCCGTTGTATCCATTTCAAGAAAAAGATCAAGATCATTGTTGCTCGCGCATCCGTCTGTGCCAAGGCTTACGCATATTCCACGTTTGATAAGTTCAGGTACTGGGGCTATCCCTGAACCAAGTTTCATATTGCTTTCAGGACAATGGACAATTTTTACGTCAAATTTTTTAAGGAGCTGAATATCCTCTTCTGAAATATGGATACAATGGCATGCAATGAGATCCGGGCCAAGAATTCCAAGATCAGCGAGGAATTTTACGGGAGTCGTCCCATATTTTTCTTTTATAAGCGCAGTCTCGTCCTCTGTTTCTGCAAGATGAATCACAATCGGGTTTTTGTTTTTTCTTGCAGTAGCAGCAGCTTTTTTAAGGAGTTCAGGGGCGCATAAATAAGTTGAATGGGGTTCTACGGCTATTGTTATGCGTGAATTATTTTTCCATTTTTCCATCATATTTGACACATAGTTAAATCCATTTGTCAGGTCACCATAGCATGGAGAGGGGAAATCATAGAGGACTTCACCTGTAACAGCCCGCATACCTGAATCAAAAGCAGCTTCAGCCACCTTATCCTCAAAAAGATACATATCGCAGAAGCAGGTTGTGCCGGAAAGAATCATTTCTGCACAGGCAAGCATGGCACCTTTGTAAACCATATCTTCAGTAAGTTTTGATTCAGCGGGGAAAATATGGTCATTGAGCCAGTCCATCAGGGGCATATCATCGGCAAGTCCCCTGAACAGCGTCATGGAAGCGTGGGTATGAGTATTGATAAGTCCCGGCATGATAATCCCTCCACGGGCATCAATTGTTTCTTCTGCAATAATTTCTGAGAACGTATTTTTTGGACCTATCTGTACGATGGAGTCGTCTTTTATATAGACAGATCCATTTTCAATTATCTCCATCTCTTTATTCATGGTGACTACAACACCGTTTGTTACAAGCATATCCATATTTAAATCCATATTCTTTTTATATTACGGCCATGAGGACGGGCGGAGCTGGCCCGTAGTTTTTTGCTGAGATTTCTGGTTTCTGGTTGAAAGCTGGGGCCTGAATCCAGATTTTTTTAATGGCCTTTTTTGTCTTACTCCTGAATTACTATCACAAAAAAAAGAGAAAATCCATGGGTTGCGGATACTGTCCTCTTTAGTGGCTTACTCCTCAATTCCTGTCACAAAAAAACGAAATTGGGGAGAAGTAAATGGGTTACGGACATTACCCGCTTTAGTACATATAAATAAAAAAGCCCTGAATTTTTCATTTTAAAAAAAATCCAGGGCTTTTATTTGTATCTTGTCATTTCCGCCTATTGAGGTTCAAACAGATCCTTTTCGGCACCACAGACAGGGCAGGTCCAATTATCCGGCAAATCATCAAAAGCTGTGCCAGGAGCAATGCTGTTTTCAGGATCGCCCAATTCAGGTTCATATACATATCCACAAACTGAACATACATAGTTATCCATAATTTAATGTTCTCCATACACGATAAATATTATTTCTATGCCTTCCAAAGACCATGCAGATTGCAATATGCCCTGGCAGCAACTTTATCGGCATCCACTTTAAAATCAGCTTCAGGAGTATCACCTGGTTTGAGAAATTGAAAATAAGATTTGTCACCATCAATGAGTTCAATCCACTCAATATAATGTTTTTCCTCCATTGGATGGGCAACATCACCAACTTTTACCTTGAATCCTCCGGAGATCTTCTCAATTACAGGCACATGTTTCTCTTTTGCAGCATCAACAGTGTTTGCTGTAAATAATTGCATGGGCTGTCCGCAACATACAAGTTCACCTCCACCGCCATGCATGACCAGAACAATATTACCGCATGTATCGCATTTATATAGATCTAATTTTTCAGCCATTTTTACCCTCCCTTTCAAAGTTTATTAAAATGTTAGGATCGGAGATGAAATAAGTTGAACAGAAATAGCGCAGAATTCCGGCCCATGTACAAGGCGCATTAAAGGTTGCATACTCAATGTATTCGGCCTTTGATGCAACGAAGTAGATGGGCCGGAAGACAAGCAATCTCGTTCAACTTATAAATTTTCGATCCTTAGCAATAGTCTAATATATAAAGACCATGAGGCCGACCGGGATTTGCCCGGATTGCCTCAAAGAATCAAAGATTCTGACGAACATAAAAAGAGCATCAGTTACTTCGTCAAAAATGAGCTCTTTCTTATAAAAAATCATTAATCCTATTGTTCACCAAGATAACGCCCGTAATCGTGGCAAGCCTTCATGCCGTCCTGGGTGCCAACAACAGCTTCTTTCAACCTAAGAGAGCCAAGAGAACTGATTTTCATTTTAAATACATACTGCATTGTATCAAGAATGATCCCCGGTGCATCTCCGCTGTGAGTATAAGATCCGAATGCTCCGCCTGACAATCCTTCAAGTTCTGCCTTTTCTGCAAGGAAAAGAAAAGTCTTCATTGAACCCATCATATCACGATGATAAGTCGGGGATCCAAATACATAACCATCGTATCCTTTAATATCATCTTCCTTTTTTAATTCTGATGTTTTTTTTATATCGACTTCACTTCCGCTGATTCTGATTCCTTCAGCAATATATTCAGCCATCTGTTTCGTATTCCCTGTTCTGCTACCATAAGCGATCAAAAATTTTTTCATTTATAAGCCTCCAGGTTGGTTTTAAATTGTTCGTTAAAAAAAATGCTGTTTTGTTAAAGTTCATTGTTTTGTTAAGGTTAATTTTATAAGAAAGAGCTCTATTTAACAAAGTAACAGTGCTCTTTCAATGTTTGTTGAGAGGCACCGTAGCGCTGTCCAGCTCGGCCTCATGGCCGTTTATTCGGAATAAGGCAACGCTTTTGCTGCTTAATTAATTCTATTAAATCAGCATCTTTCGTGCCAAGGATACATTAAATTTTATTTTATTTTTTAAGTCTATTATTTCAGATAGTTATATAATAATTAATATTATTTGGAAATTATTGTGCATAAAATTTTATACAGGTAAAACAAAGCTGTGAGACAAAATTGTATATTAAATTAATTGGATTCATTTGCTTTGGCACAAAAGTCCATTCTGTTGTTATTTAATGTAATTCTTTTATGAGGCATAATAGTCTCACGATACAAAATTCAGGCTGTTCATTAACTATTAATTCACCTTAACGTTGAAAAAAAAAGAAAAAGGTATTAGG
>WFQS01000177.1 GCA_015486915.1 Desulfobacteraceae bacterium | reverse complement strand
AGCTGGGAGAGTGCAACCCTTACAAGGTTGAAGTCACAGGTTCGAGCCCTGTTTCGCCCACCATCCTCCTTTTTTGTTAGTTTTTTGCGGGGGCGTAGTTCAGTTCTGGTTAGAACGCCTGCCTGTCACGCAGGAGGTCGCGAGTTCGAGTCTCGTCGCTCCCGCCATCTTAAGAAGGGGCTTTAGTCTTTACCAAGACTAAAGCCCCTTCTTATTTTGTGCATTCTTATTTTATGCAAAATTTTATGCAAAAAAACTTGCACACCCTGCACTGCACGGCAGGAGAAAAAATTCCATGAAAAAAATAACCGGCATTATTGTAAAAAAATTTATCAAAAACAGCGATTCCGTTTATGATCCGTCTGTGAGAAAAGCTTATGGTAAGCTTGAAGGATGGGTTGGTATCGCAGGCAATCTTGTCCTGTTTGCCATAAAATTCTATTTAGGTATTGTCTCAGGCAGTGCTGCATTACTGGCAGATGCCGTCCACACACTTGGTGATTCCATCACATCCGCCGTTGTCATTGCAGGATTTATCATGGCAGGCAAACCCTGTGACAAGGAGCACCCATTTGGTCATGAAAGAATGGAGTCAATTGCAGCCCTTGTGATTTCAAATCTTTTATTTGTAACGGGCTTTGAGCTTATCATTCATTCCATAAAAAAAATCATGCATCCTTCTATAAACAGGGCGGGCTTTACAATTATGGCAATTATTGCCGCAACAATTTTTGCAAAGGAGATAATGTCAAGATTTGCATATCAGCTTGGTGAAATGATCGATTCAGATGCATTAAGAGCTGATGCCATGCACCACAGAACCGATGTTGCAGCCACAGCAATGGTACTTATTGCACTTATCGGAGCAAGGTTTAATCTGTTTTTCCTTGACGGAATAATGGGTGTTGTGGTTTCGTTAATAATATTTTATTCAGCTTATTATATTTTTAAAAATGCCGTTGACACTCTTCTCGGCAAGGCTCCTTCCGAAGAACTTATTGAAAAAATCAGAAAAGAGGTTTTAAAAACCCCGAAAATAATCGGAGTTCATGATATTATTATTCATCAGTATGGAAGCCGTTCAGTAATTTCCCTGCATGCTGAAATTAAAGAAAATTTAAATGTTGAAGAACTCCATGGGATATCTGAGGATGTTGAACACAGGATACAAAATACAATACCGTCAGCCATGACAACCGTGCACATGGAACCATTAAATCCTTTTCATCCGGATAAAAAAGATGTAGAGCAGCTCATATCTGAAATATGCAGTGAAGATAACAGAATACAATCTTTTCAAAATTTGAGAATCATTGGTGAAAGGGATCAATTTTTCAGCGTATTGTTTGACCTTGTTTTATCACCTGATGTGCAGAAAAATAAAATTGATAAACAAATTACACTGTTTAAAGAAAAGCTTTTGCAGAGGTTTCCCAATATCAAAATTTTTATAAGGATCATTTCATAAGTTAAAGATCGTTTAATATAACCGCCATGAAGCGGATCTAAAAAGGTGATGAATTCAAAACCTGTTAAACTCCTCACAGGAACATCCTAAGTTAACTGCCGGGAAAAACAACTTTACAAAATGGGCGCTATGGGTTACTTTTGTTACGCTTTACTATCTTATGAGAGTCTCCAGATCGGCCTCATGGCCGTTAATGGGAAAAATTTTGCTTTAATATTCGGATGAATTGATGAGATTTGTATCATTTTTAAAAATTTCCTGTTTTGTGTGCTTCTTTCTTTTTGCCATCTATCGCATTCCTTTGTATGCAGATCCCCTGATTCATCAGAATTTTCAACATGATTTCCCATCATTAATTGACAGCATCCATTTTAAAAAAGATATTCAATTCTGTGGTATTAAAGTTCCACTTGAAAATCAGGATGTAAAAGAAAGACTTGAAAAAGAGATGTTATTGATATTGTGGAACCGTCCCCAGGTTATTCTCTGGATTAAACGGGCTGCAAAATTTTTTCCCCATGTGGAACATATTTTAAAACAACAGAATCTCCCCCTTGATTTGAAGTATGTTCCATTAATCGAAAGCGCACTGAGACCCCATGCAAGATCTTCTAAGGGGGCAGTGGGATACTGGCAGTTTTTAAGATCCACCGGAAGACATTATGGACTTAAGATTGACAGGAGAATAGACGAACGAAGAAATATTTTTAAGTCCACCCTTGCTGCCTGCAGATATTTTAAAGTGCTTAAAGAACAGTTCGGTTCTTATTTACTGGCCATGTCGGCATTTAATATGGGTGAATATGGTTTAAAAGCTGCAATCAATGCACAGAAAACCCATGATTTCTTTTCGTTGTACCTTCCGCTGCAGACTCAAAGATATATATTCAGAGCGGTATGTGCGAAATTAATCCTTGAAAATCAGTCGTTTTACGGCTTCCACCTGAAGAAGAGCGATTTATATCCTGTATTTGCCTTTGACAGGGTGAAAATTTCCCCTGATTTTCAAATACCGATCACCCTTGTGGCAAACGC
>WFQS01000176.1 GCA_015486915.1 Desulfobacteraceae bacterium | reverse complement strand
TTCTTTGACCTTAACATCCTTTACATTTTCCATTAAATAATAATAGATGTTTTCAAGTTCCTCATAGGGTTTGAGAAAGAATCTGTCATAGAGATATTTTTCCATCTCATTTACTATGGTTTCACAGTTTGGGAAAAGAGAAGTTACAATAACACCTGTATCATCCTGCATCTCCTTTGGAAGTGCAAATCCGTCGGGGATCATCCTGCCGTCTGTGGAGGCTTTTTTGTACTGCATCACAAGGGGTATGCCGGCATCTTTAAGGGCTTCAATTCCCGCTGCCACGGCAAGTGCCATGCTGATATCGTATTGTGTTTTTATTCCGTATTCATCGGTTAAATCAAAATATCCAAGCTGGCCTGCAAGCTGGATCACATCTTCGGGACGGGTGATCTCCACAAATCTTGCATTGCCGTCTGGCTGTTTAAAAAGCCTTGTGATATTTTTATCGGTTATCCTTTCCTGGTCTTCAAGGCTTAAAGGCTCAATAAAATTATTTCCTTCAATGATTTTATCAAAATTATCCTTTGCAAACACTCTTTTTGTCTTTCCCGGAAGGCCAAGTGAAACACCTGAAATCACGATTTTTTCAGCGCAGAAATTAAATCTTTCAACAACCTCCATTGCAGCTTCACGCCGCCTTTTGCGGTACTCTTCATAGAGCAGCCTGTCCTTGAGGTCCTGATTTCTTGCCTTAAATGAACTGAAATCCTCATCCAGCATGGTTGCAGGGGTTAAGGCCTGCTGAAATCCGGTTCCCGGCAAAACAGGTTTTTTCTTTCCCGGCAGGATTGTTTTTCTGTGCTCCATTGTTCTTGTGAAAAGGCTGCTGAACGATTTCAGGTAGCGTTTGCACTCCTCAAATGACTTTATTTCACCTTTTTTGACATCAACGGTGACACAGGTTTTATAATCTGCGATATTGATATTCTTTAAAAGATTGGTTAAAAGTCTTGAGGGACCAACCTCAATATAATGGGTTTTGCCTGCTTCATAAACATATTCAATGGATCTGATGAACTCCACCGGGGAAGTGATCTGTTTTGCAAGCAGATCCTTGACAGCTTTTCTGTCTTCAGGATAGGGCCGGGCTGTGACATTTGAGATAACATGGCCGAAAAATGTTTCGTTAAAGGTTATTGTGTCAAGATAATCCCTTAATTTCTCCGCAGCTTCTGCAAAAAGAGGGGTGTGGAATGCACCTGAAAGGTTTAGTTTTCTATAGATAACGTTGTTTTTGCTTAAATAGGAACAAAAACTTTCAATGGCAGATGAACTGCCCGATACAGCAGTCTGGTTTTCACTGTTTTTATTGGTGATGTAGATTCCGGAAATTTTTGATTCCCTGATAAAAGAGCTTGTCTCCTTTTCATTTTTGAAAACAACCATGATCCGGCCGGGATATTTTTCAGCAGCAGCTTTCATCAGATCTGCTCTTTTTATGACAAGTCTCATTGCATCGTCAAAATTCAGCATTCCGCTGCAGAAAAGAGCTGTGTATTCCCCCACACTGTGGCCAATGAAAAGGTCAGGTGAAAATCCCCCTGCGTACAGCCTGTCAAACAGGGCTGCCGAAGAAAGAAAAACGGCAGGTTGCGTGTTTTCAGTAAGATTAATATCTTCATTTTCATTGAACATCATATCAAGCAGGGAGTATCCACGCTTTTCAACAAATATCTCCTCTCCCCTTTCCATCACATTCCTTATTTCAGGATCTAAGTTGAAAAGTTCCTGCATCATTCCGCTTCTCTGGGAACCCTGGCCTGAAAGCAGGACAATCATTTTTTGTTTTTTACCCTTTTTATCTGCTGAATATGAAAAATGCCTGATATTATGATTCATAAGTTTTGATGTGCCTGCTGCTACTTGTGGAGCATCTGTCCGGGTTGCAGCATCTTTCCCCGGAACCGTTGTTCCATGTACAGCACTCCCGTGGACCGGGATGTCTATTACCGAATCAAATTCTGCTGATGCAATATTTATATCTCTTTCTTTCATGAGAAATGCAGGCAGGGTGGAGATTATCATGTGGCAGTGATTACCGCCGATTCCGTTTAC
>WFQS01000175.1 GCA_015486915.1 Desulfobacteraceae bacterium | reverse complement strand
GTCCTCGCGTCCTCATTGCAGTCACCTGTTCTTTGCATTGTTAATTTCTGAAACAGACCCTGTTCCGTCCGGTTCCCTTTGCTTCATAAAGAGCTTCATCTGCTCTTTTTAAGAGTTTGTCCATTGTATCGTTACTGGCATGCTTACGGGCGATGCCGTTGCTTATGGTAACCTTAACAATTGTATTTTGATATTTTTCTTCTAAATTTTCTACTGCTTTTCTGATATTTTCGATTCTTTGTTTTACTTCTTCCATTGAATCCGCTTCACACAGGATGGCAAATTCTTCCCCGCCTAATCGTCCAAAAACAGAATCCTCCGATATGTTCTGCGAGATTGTTTTTGTAACGCTTTTTATCACAATATCTCCAAAGGGATGCCCGTAATTATCATTGATAAGTTTAAATTTATCTATATCCATCATAATTGCAAAAAGCTTATCCGATTTTTCAAAAAGTTCATTTCCCAGCTCAAAGAATTTTCTTCTGTTGTATATACCCGTCATGAAATCCCTTGTGGCAAAAAATTCTAACGATTTTAACATGCTGCGCATATTAAGGTGGGTTTTGATCCGGGATATCAATTCTTTTGGTTTAAAGGGCTTTGTAACATAATCCACGCCTCCTGCATCGTAAGCTCTTTCAATACTGTCTTCATCTGTTTTGGCCGTGATAAAAAGTATTGGTATGTCTTTTGTATCGGGGTTGGATTTTATAATTCTGCAGACCTCATAACCATCCATTCCAGGCATTACGATATCCAAAAGGATGAGGTCTATTTCATTTTTTTCGAGAAGTTTTAAAGCTTTTGCACCATTTAATGCCACCAGCAGATCATAATCATCAAGAAGTGATAAAAGGATATGTATATTTTCCTTTATGTCATCCACAATTAATATGGTGGGCTTATTTTCCATTGCTAACTTTGTCCCCATAATTAAAGCCTCAATTTCCCTTTAAAATTTTATTGTATTACATTACTTGATAGTTTAAATTTTTTCAAATCTATTTCCATATTTGTTGTAAAGCCGTTTAAGGACCATCAAAGTGGCCTCATGGCCGTTATACTGCACATATTCAGGGTCTGAATATAAAATCTTAAACTTTGCAGTGCAGTACATTATTTAAAAGAAGTGATATTTTTTTTGACATTGTATATGGAATGATTTTATAAGTTCATAAAATTAAAGTGGAGAGGCAGTTAGTGCCTTACCCTGATTTTCTGTAATAAAAAACAAAAAATTCAGGCAGGCACATGGATTGCGGGTATAGCTCGCTTTAGTGTATGACTTCTAGGTTCTTGTCAAAAAAAAATGGAAAGAGGCAAGGGGATTGTGGTATCGCCAGCGTCAGGGTTTTTTCCTATTCTAAATTACAAATAATATTCCATAAGGATATTTCCAGGGTAAATAAAAATTGTGGGCAAATCAAAAACTGACAGAAAAAAGCAAAAACGTAAAGCAAAGATAAAAAAGATAAAAAATGCCAGGGCTCAACGAAATCACCGTGAAAACGGCTGGTCTTATTTTTCAGAGGCATGTTTTTTCTTTGATACAGGCAGTAAGGATGATGCTGTTAAAGCCATTAAAAAAGCAGCCAAGATCCTGCCGGATGAAGAAGAAATTTTTCAGCTGATGATTGATATCGGGTTTGCCAGCGGCAATAGAGATATGGAATTATACGCCTTTTCATCTCTAAATAAAATGGGGAAATTAAGCGATGAGATGAAAATACGGAGGATATCACTTCTTTATAACTCTAAAAAATATAAAGAATGTCTTCAAAATGTTGATAATCTGCTTGAAAATTTCGCCCGGGTTAAAATAAAAGACAAAAAAAAGACAAAAAAGACCATGGAAGCTATCAGAGAATATTGTATTTATATTCTTCAAGCAAACGAAAAAAAAGAAATTTTAAGAAAAACCGGCCGATATTCCGGGCCTGTGACATTCGACAGACAAAAGAATACACCAGGCAGGCAAAAAAAATCAGGCCGGAAAAATAATGGGAAAACAGGCCTGATATCAAAGATCAATTCAAAGCAGAGTTCGCAGCCGGATTCAAAGGCAGAGTCAAACATACAAAAAAAATCGGGAAAAACCACTGAATCAGCGCACCCTGCAATGATTGCCGAGGTTCCCATAACTTATAAAATAGATGTTGAACCCTTTTTAAAAGCTTTTTCAGACCCTCTGCCTGCAAATCCCGAAATGTATGAACTTGCCCTTATGAGTCATGAAATTCGTTTCACCGAATCCTTTGAAACACTGATCTGCCTTCCAGGGCTCAAATCTGTAAAATCGTTCTGGTACCAGGAGGAAACAGCTAAAAAAGTTTTAAAACAATTCAGGGGAAGGGCTCTTTTATCCGATGAAGTAGGCCTTGGCAAGACAATTGAAGCTTTAATTGTACTGACGGAATATATTAAAAGGAATATGGTAAAGACATGCCTTATATTAACTCCGACTCCCCTTGTCAGCCAGTGGAAGGAAGAGATAAAATCAAAATTTGACATGGATGTTCCATCAACGGATGATCCCGGATATAAATCAGGTTCGGAAAAATTCTGGAAAAAGCCCTTTATAATTGCATCAATTAATTATGCCAAATCCAAAAAAAATTTTGATTTTATCACAAATAGAAAATACGACATGATCATAGTTGATGAAGCCCATCACCTGAAAAATCGGACAACACTAAACTGGAAGCTTGTAAATTCCCTGAAAAAACGATTTATACTGCTGCTAACTGCAACACCTGTGGAAAATAACCTCATGGAATTATACAATCTCATCACGCTGCTGAAGCCGGGTCAGCTTGAGACAGCAACTTCATTCAGGGAAAAGTTCATGAAAAAGGGCGACCCCACCGACCCGAGAAATCAGGCTCTTTTAAAAGAACTTTTATCCCAGGTGATGATCCGCAATACAAGGGCTGTGGCAGGTATTAACATTCCCCCAAGATTCGCTCAGACAATACGTATTGAACCGACAAAGGCTGAGCAGGCATTTTATGAAAGACTTGAAACATTGATAATATCCCTTACTGAAAAAAATCAGGCAAAGTCAAGAATCCTTGTTATCAACCTGCTGGCCCAGGCTGGTTCCTCGCCAAAGGCGGTGGAATCAACCTTAAACAAAATGCTTGGAAAACAGACATATCTTCTTGAACATGAAGCAGAAATAAGAGCAGTTAAAAATCTGTGCAGGACAACCTTAGATACGCCAAAGAACCTTGCCCTGCTGAAACTTGTCCGGTCTGAAAAAGAAAAAATAATTGTATTTGTTAAATTTAAAGGTACAGTGGAACATCTTGCAGAATTTTTAGAGTGGAATAATATTTCATTTTCCCTTTTTCACGGTGGAATGACCAACAGACAGAAAGATCATGCCATTGATTCTTTTAAAAATCAAACCCAGGTGCTCATCACAACGGAAATAGGAGGTGAGGGCAGAAACCTTCAGTTCTGTTCAAGAATGGTTAATTATGACCTGCCGTGGAACCCCATGAAAATAGAGCAGCGAATAGGCAGAATCCACAGGATAGGACAGGAAAAAGAGGTTCAAATATTTAATTTTTGTGCAACAGGTTCCATTGAGGACTATATACTTGATATTCTGGACCGCAAAATCAATATGTTTGAAATGGTAATTGGTGAAATTGATATGATCCTTGGACGGATCAGGGGTGAAAAAGAGTTCAGCGACATGGTTTATGAGATATGGATGAATTCAAAAACCCGGCAGGAGCGCCAGAAGGCTTTTACAAACCTTGGAACAAAATTGAAAAGAGCAAAAACAGGGTACAATAAATCCCGGGAATTTGACGACAAACTTTTTGGAGATGCCTATGAACTCTGATAATGCAATAGAAAAAAATAACGTTGATCTTATAAAATTTACCCGTCGCTTTTTAGATAGTAAAGGCGCTGTTATTGACTCTGAAAACAACAGTGTGACAGATGCACTTCTTTCTGAACAACTCTCTGAGGCCCTTGATGTTGAAGAACATATTTCATTTTCAAAGGATACGGAAAATGTAAAAAATTTTGGTGGTGAAAAGCTGTATTCCATACAGTTCCAAAGCCCTCTACTTGATAAAATTGTATCCATGGCAGGATCAACTCCGCCCTTTCTTCAGTGTGAACTAAAATTTAATTATATCAAAACACAGGGCTTTGCCAATCTTATCAGGGAACAATTTGAATTTCATAAAAGTAAAATTAAGATAACCGGAACAGGGAATGTTTACACAAATTACGCCCTTGTCACATGCATGATCCTTGCCCAGAGCGATGAACAGAAACAGGGACTTTTTAATTTTTCCTTTAATATCGACACAGGAGCTGTGATTCCCGATATGTCGGAAATGATGTTAGGCATTGAACAGGAATTTGATACAATAAACATTCGGAAATATTCGGAAAGTCAGATCAGACGTATTCATGAGCTTATCAGCATCTATGGCCCTGAAGCCGTTGAGGGAGAGCTTGAGAATTTTATCCAAAGTATGAACCGCAGATTTAAAAGAGATTCATTAAGCCTTGACAAGTACTATGGAGCACTTAAAAAGGAGATGGAAGAAAGCCTTTTAAGGACCGGACTTTCAGATAAACTGATTCAGGAAAGACAGTCTAAAATTACCCTGATCCCCGATGAACTTACAGTTAAGAAAAAAGATCTGTTGAATAAGTACAGCATAAAAATAAGTTTTACCCCCATTGCTGTGTTATCAATAATCAGTCCCGGTGTTAAGGTGTTTGCCTCCCTTATTTCAGGTCATGATAAAAGGGATATTACCATGACATACAACCCTGTAACCAAACGGATTGACCCCATGGTCTGTCAGTCCTGTGGTATGAGTACCTATTCAGTCGGAGTGTGCAGAAATTTGCACTTAAACTGTACTGCGTGTCTTAACCGGGGTTGCCGTCTTTGCTGACTAATAATAACAGGAGATTAGGATCGGAGATGAAATAAGTTGAACAGAAATAGCGCAGAATTCTTACCCCATGTACAAGGCGCATTAAAGGTTGCATACTCGACGTATTCGGCCTTTGATGCAACGAAGTAGATGGGAAAAGAAGACAAGCAATTTCGTTCAACTTATAAAATTTTCGATCCTTATCATACCGGTTTAAAAATTCAGACATGGATTTGGACAATTTTATATAAAACTCCTGAAAAGTGCCTTGAATTATTAGAGTTTCAAATTTTGTCAGAATCTTTGATTCTTTGAGGCAGTCTGAGGGTCTTCAGATCTGCCTCATGGCAGTTATTCAGAATATATGCGGATGGGGCAAAGCCAGATTTGTCCCATGGCCGTCTTAAAAAGAGAAAGACATAAAGAGAATTAATTTATGATTAGCATTTACGTTAAACACATATATATTTTATTACTTATATCACTTGTTGCTATTGTTGTCTGCAGTAATTGCCAGGCGAAGTCAGAAAAAAAAATATTGATAGTCCATAGTTATGAAAGAAACCATATCTGCGGACAGCCTCAGAATGACGGGGCAATAAAAGCTCTTGAGGATTCAGGGTGGAAAATTGGGAAAAACCTTGATGTTTCTTTTTATTACATGGATACAAAACGGAAAAATAATACAGAAAAATCAATACGGCAACAGGCGGCCAGGGTACTGAAGAAAATTAATATTTTCAAACCCGATGCTATACTTACACTTGACGATAATGCTTTCAGAACCGTTGCCCTGCCCCTTGCGGGAACACGGACAGGTATTGTGTTCAGCGGGATGAATGTTCAGCCAGAAAAATACAATAAAATCAGGCATTTTATGAAAAACCGTCAACATCCCGGGGGCAATATCACCGGTATATATGAGAAGCTTCATATAAGGGAGGCAATAAAGGTGTTTGCCCATATGATTGATCTGAAAAAAATACTTATACTGGATGATCTTTCTCCCACAGGCAAGGCCATTGCAGAGCAGGTTAAACTTGAGCTTTATACAAACCATGGCAGAGATTCTCTTTCATGCGGAATTGAACAGAAAACAGTCAGGTCCTGGGAAGAATATAAAAAAATCATTCATAGGATCAATACAGATCCCTCAATAAGCGCATTCTATCCGGGTGCCCTTCTGTTAAAAGATAGTTCAGGCAGAACTTATACTGCCCGTGACATAATTGCCTATACTGTCAAATATGCAAAAAAACCAGGTATTGCCATAAATTATGCCTTTGCAAAAATGGGGCTGCTTGGCGGGGCATCGGTTGATTTTTTTGCAATGGGATATCAGGCTGGGAAAAAGTTGTCTGAGATCCTGAATGGTGCAGATCCCGGGAGCCTGCCCATTGATGATGCAAAAAGGGTTGCCCTGGTTTTTAATCTTTCAAGGGCAAAGGCTCTTGGAATTAAAATTCCAGATGATATTCTGCTGTCTGCAGATGAAGTGTTTAAAAAATAATTAAAATTTTCGATCCTTAAAGGCCGGATGTATGAAAAAATTTCATTTATCAACTTACATTTCCATTACAATAACCCTGCTTGTGATAGGTTCAACCCTTGTTATTTCCGGCATATTATATTTCAGTTTGAGTAAAAGTCTTACATCTGAGTTTGAGGACAGGGTGGGAGCTCAGTGCGGCGAGACATTACAGATTTTATCGGGCAGATTCCAGGAGACTGATAACCGTTTAAGAGAACTTTCCCTTGATAATACAATCAGGGTTACCCTGATGCTTGGTGTATATCAACAGCTTAAAGAGCATTTAAGCCAGAAATACAGATCTGACAATGGTACTTATTTTTTTATAAGGCCATTAAATTCGGAAAAGTTATTTAAAAGTTCAATTTCTAACTTAAGCCGGAAAAAACTTAGCGCAATTCTTACTTCGTCCAGTGCCGCGGGTAAACTTGTGAGATTTGGAAAATATGGTTTTATTTATTCACTTTCATACCCTGTTTTCAGGCAGAAAGATCGTATAGGAACGGCATATGCCATTTATATATTGAACAAGGATGAGACCCTGTTGAAATCTGTATGTAAACATAAAACCAGTTCCATAATTAAGATTAATAATGGCAGGGCATGGAATATTTTAACTGGAAAAATAGTTAAAGGATTTAATCTTCTGACGGAGAAAATCAAAAAACAAGGCCTGTCCTATATTGTATTAAACAATGAAAAAGCTGCTGTAGTCGTGAACAGGGAATTTCCTGATCTGATTTATTTATCAGGACTTAATAAACTAAATAATGCAAAAATAAAAGTGTTAAGACCTGTGCTTTATTCCCTGGCGTTTGTTCTTATACTGACTATTACCATATCATTATTTTTGAGCAGACTGCTTGCCAGACCACTTTCCGAGTTGTCTCAATTATCTCTTAAAATTGCCGAGGGTAAGCCATATACTGACGGAAAAAGAATTTCTTCAAATGTTATAGAGGTTGGACAGTTAATGTTATCTTTGTCCATTATGGTTAATAACCTTAAGAAAACAGAAGAGTTAAAACGATATCAGCAATTGTTTGAAGGTGTTGCAGACCCTGTATTTATCTATGATTTCTCAGGCAAATTCCTTGAAGTAAACCAGATAGCATTGGACCAGTTTGGATTTTCAAAACAAGAGTTTGAGAACACAACTTTTACCAACATAATTCCTGAAAAACAGTGTAACAAAATTGCAGCTTTAATTGAGGATATTTCCAGAACAGGAGGTCCCGTTGTTTTTGAAACGGAAATTTTTACAAAAAACAGCACCCTTGTTTATGTTGAATGCCATGCAAAAAAAATTATTTTTAAGGGGAAAAAAGCTGTTTTAAGTGTTGCAAGGGATATTACAGACCGTAAAAAAATACAGCATGATCTGGTAAGAAGTGAAGAAAGACTTTCCCTTGCCCTTGAGGTAAGCCTTGCAATAACCTGGGAATTCAATCTTAAAACAGAAAAATTTAAGATCGATACCGACAAATTTAAACTGCCGGGTTATGAAAGAGCGGATCTTGAAAAAGTTACAGACATATTAAATCTTATAAATCCAAACAATATTAAAAAAGTCAGACGTCGTTTTAAAGAATTTATTAAAGGGAACAAGCCTTATTACCAGGATGAATTTTCAATTATAACTGTAAATGGTGAACAGCGATGGCTCAATAACAGGGCAAAGGTTATTAAATTTGATCAGGATAACAAACCAATGATTATCATTGGCACGGCCATTGATATATCTGAACTCAAGATGGCTGAACAGGCGTTAAGGGATAATGAAGAAAGGTATCGTACTATCCTTGATAACAGGAATATAGGATATGTTGAAGTTGATCTTAAAGGAAATCTTACATTTTTTAACGAAGCTCTCTGCGATATTACCGGGTATTCTCCGGATGAACTGTTTGGAATGAATTATAAAACCTATACTGATGATAAAACATCTGAAGAGATAAAAAGAAAATATAGAGCTATCTTTAAGACAGGAAAATCCTTAAAAAGCTTTGAATATCCTGCTTTCAGGAAATCAGGGGATTTGGTTACAGTTGAGGCTTCGGTTTCTTTAATGAAAGATCCGAACGGTCGTGCCTGTGGATTTCGTGCCCTGATAATTGATATTACAGAAAGGAAAAGAGCGGAACAGGAAAGGAAGAAATTTGAATCCGAACTGCGCCAGTCCCATAAAATGGAAGCGATCGGGACTCTCTCAGGAGGTATTGCCCATGATTTCAACAACATTTTATCCGGTATTTTCGGATATTGTCAACTTGCTGAAATGAATATTGATAATCCTGTAAAGGCAAAGTCTTATGTTGGCCAGGTTTTTAAGGGTGCTAAAAGAGCAGCAAGTTTGATTCAGCAGATTTTGACTTTCACAAGGCAGACAGATCATGAAAAACAACTGCTTGAGGTGTCAATTGTCGTTAAAGAGGCCCTTAAACTATTGCGCTCATCAATTCCTTCCACAATAGAAATCAAGGAAAATGTTTTTTCTGATAAAAATGTCATGGCAGACCCTACCCAGATCCATCAGGTTGTGATGAATCTCTGTACAAATGCTTACCATGCAATGCGCGATAAGGGTGGAAAACTGGAAGTTGAATTAAATGATATTGAAATTTCTCAGCGCAACAGTTTACCGGATATGAATATTTTACCCGGGGAATATATAAGGCTTAAAGTAAGTGATACAGGCCATGGCATGGATAAAGAGACCATGGGGAAAATGTTTGACCCGTATTTTTCCACCAAAAAGGCAGGAGAAGGTACAGGGCTTGGACTGGCTCTTGTTTATGCAATTATTGAGGACCATAAGGGATATATAAAGGCTTACAGCACCGTGGGTAAAGGCACTGAATTTTATGTTTTTTTACCTGTAGAGGATAAGAAAGACGTTGCCATGCACCCGTCAGGCAGCAGAAAACCATTAAAAGGCGGACAGGAAAAAATCATGGTTGTTGATGATGAAAAAAGTATACTCGACTCAATTGAAGAATTTCTAAAAGATTACGGGTATAAGGTGACAAGTTTTTCAAACGGAGCAGAAGCTTTTGAGGAATTTAAAAAGTCTCCCGATGAATTTGATCTTGTGATTACGGATATGACCATGCCCCATATGACCGGAGATAAACTTTCAGCAGGTATTCTAAAAATCAAAAAAGATATTCCCATTATTCTGTGTACAGGATATAATGAAAAAATTTCAAAAGATAAAGCCCTTGAACTTGGAATTAAACAATATATTCAAAAGCCCATAGACAGCGAGGAATTAGTGTCATTGATTCGCGAATTACTTGATAAATAAAAGACAATCACAGACCTTTGCACAACGCCCACTTCTGCCTGTTTTTTACGTCAAATGTATTTTTTACATAATCATTTTCATAATTGACAATGCCGGGTCGTGCAAGAATAACCACCACATGACTTGCATCGGTTATCTGCGGTTGATTCCAGCAAACAGGCCGCAGTGCTTTTTTAATCCTGTCCGATTCTACAACAAGGAATTTCCATGCTTCCATCCCAAATGAACTGGGTGATAAAACCGCACACTGCAGAATTTAATCCAGATCATTTTTGTTTATTTTTTTTTCAGGATCAAATTTTTTGCAGGCATGTCTAAAATTAAGAGCTTCAAGTACTATATTCATTTTATCCTCCTTCTGGCCCAGTGAAATTAATTTGATAAGAAAGCCTGTAGCTTCAGCAGCAGGCTCCGCTGCCGCAGGATGCATTTTCTTCGCCTTTTATCCATACCTGGATAATATAGGACGCTCAGCCAACACCTGGATGAACTTCAACGGCATGCACAGGGCAGTTGTTGACACAGGCTCCGCATTCCATGCATGCATTTTTGTCAATAATATGAGCTTTGCCTCGTTTAAGTTCAAGTACACCCCGGGGACACACCTCAATGCAGAGGCCGCATCCAATACACAATTCTTCATTAAGCTGAAGCGTGGTAACGTCATCTATGTATCTCATATCTTTCATTTTATTTTTCCTGTTTTTTTTTATATGAAACTCCTGTAAAATTCCTTTCGGAGTAAGAGTTTCTATATTTGTCAGAATCTTTGATTCTTT
>WFQS01000174.1 GCA_015486915.1 Desulfobacteraceae bacterium | reverse complement strand
CTTGCCCATTTGAGTGAAGAGAATAATACCCCTGAAAAGGCTTTTAATACAGTCAATGAAACAATTGGCAGCTCGTCGGGCATACGGCTCTCCGTTGCCATGCCCCATATTCCAGGTGAGATGATAGAGCTTTGAACGATGGAAAAAAAAGAAGAGAATGCTCCCTCAGTTAGCCTTGAAGAAGCCAGAACCATATTAAATATTGTTGTTCAACCCCTTAAGCCTGGTTGTTGTCCTTTATCAATAATCCAACATAGTAATGTCCTTTTCCCGTGGTTTTTTTACCGGGGACATATGTGATATGCTTAATTTCTGTCCTCATTTTTTTATGGGGATGATCAGGGTTTACCGGGCAGTATTTTATGTCAATGACAGATCCGGTCTGCAGATGGTTCAGGATCTCAGATTTCTCACTGACAAGTACGCACATGCCGGATTCCGAAATATTCCGCAGTTTGAACTGGTAGCAAAGGGAAGTCTGATCATTGGCTGATACGGTGATTTCCACACTGTAGAAAATTTCAAGATAGTTTCTCGGAGAAGTCCTTTTTTCCATCGAAGTGCTTTGTTTTGAATTGTTTTTCATGATGTTTTTTTCCAGGACAGTGTATCCATTGTAACAAGGTCATAATTACGGCTGCCAATTCCGATCTGCTCTGCATAATCCAATTGCATTGACCAGTCAACATCGGGGTAGAGACCTTTAAATTTATCTTCCCCCTTTTTTCTGTTCTTTTTAAGGCAGGATCCCGGAAGGGCCTGCTCAGCATTGACAAGATCCACCGAGGCCTGGTCAATGGCAACGGGATCAATTGATGCAAGAATGCCTATATCCCTTACAATTGGTGAATCATTATAGGGAAGACAGTCGCAGGCAGGCGATATATTTGTAATAAAATTAATAAAAAATATTTTCCCATGCTTATTTTTTATCACACCCATCACATATTCCATCATTTTTTCAAGAAATACGGGAATTGTCTGATTCCATACAATATTAACTGCATGAAATGTGCACCGAATTATACATTCTCCGCATCCAATGCACAGTGCAGGGTTTATCTGCGCCTTTTCATCCACAAGCTTTATGGCATTTGCCGGGCAGTGTTTAATACATTCCGAGCAGCCCTGGCATTTTTTCTTTTTTATTTTCGGACTTACCGTGGAATGCTGATCAAGCTTGCCTTTTCTTGACGCGCATCCCATTCCGATATTTTTTAAGGCCCCTCCAAATCCTGACAGTTCGTGCCCCTTGAAATGGGCGACTCCGATCAGGGCATCACTGGATGCTATTTCAGATCCGATATGGACATGGGTACAGTGTTTCTGGTTCACTTCAACGGCAACTTCGCTGTTTCCCCTGAGGCCGTCTGCAATAATAATGGGGGCGTTGTCTGTACTTGAATAGGAAAATCCGTTTTCTATGGCTGTTTTAATGTGTGAAGGGGTGTCGCTTCTCGTGCCTGCATAAAGGGTGTTTGCATCGGTTAAAAATGGAACAGCCCCTGTCTCTCTGATTGTTTTAACTATTCTGCTTATGTAAAGCGGACGGATAAATGCTGTATTTCCCTTTTCTCCAAAATGAAGTTTTACGCCTGCAAGATCGTTTTTTGCAAGTATATTTTTTATTCCTGCAGTGTCAAGAAGTCTTGCAAGTTTATCAATCAGATTTTCCCTGGAGTTTGCCTTGAAATCGGTAAAATACACCTTGCTTTTCATTTTTTATCTCCTTTGGCACATGATTTGCTATGAGCAGGTTTTTTTAGAAATCCAGGCCAGTCTCACCAGCCTCACTATCCACATGGCTGTAATATTACAATTCATTATAACGATATGCAACTCTTTTTCACTGAAAATCATGATGAAACAATTTTTGCCTTTAACCTGTATTTTTTCAGCATTTTTGAGGCATTGGTAAAATAAATACCTGAAACGACAAGCACAGCTCCAATGAATAATGATATGGAAATCTGTTCGTTAAGTATGAAAAAAGCAAGTATGATCGCACTGATGGGGACAAAATTGATAAATACACTTGCCTTGGTGGGGCCGATCTGATTGATTCCTTCATAGTACCAGAAAAAGCCGATGACCGTTCCAAAAAAACCAAGGTAAAAAAGGCTTGTCCAGTCCATTGCAGAATAGGAACCGATATGGGAAAAAATATCATTGTAAAGCGCAGGAATAAAAAGAAGCACTGCACCAATGACAGATGAATAACAGACCGATACGATGGGGGATAAATCATCCATAACCGCTCTGCCAATGAGTGTGTAACAGACCCAGCTCAAAACGCAGCCGCAGATTAAAATCTCTCCTTTTCCGAAGCTGTATCCCACAAAATCGGTTATCCTGCCATTTGATATGACAATGATCGCACCTGCAACAGACATGAGAATCCCGATGATTTTTATTAAATCAAGGTGCTCTTTAAAGAACAGGGCAGACAATAAACTGATGAAAATCGGGTTCATTGCAATGATCAGTGCTGCCCTGCCTGCATTGATATAGCGAAGGCCGGTTAAAAATAATATATTATAGGCAAATACACCTGTAAACCCCAAGAGAACAACAGGAAGGATCTGTTTTCTTTTGAGTTTTGGCAGTTTTCCTTCAATTTTTATTGTGATCATAATTAAAAAAAATGAAGCAATTGCAAAGCGTAAAAAAGATGCAGAACACGGATTAACCGTTTCCGATATCATCTTTCCGGCAATAAATGTTCCGCCCCAGAAAATGGCGGTCAATAATAATTT
>WFQS01000173.1 GCA_015486915.1 Desulfobacteraceae bacterium | reverse complement strand
GGTTTGATATTTTTCCTCTTGGGGGACTTACATCGGATCTGTTTTCCGATCTGTCTCTGATCGGGAAAATAAAAGATATCGCCTGGCACACTGTGTTGCCCCTTCTGTCCTATGTTATTGGCTCATTCAGCGTAATGACATTGCTCATGAAAAATACTTTAATGGACAATCTTTCGGCAGATTATGTGAGAACTGCCATTGCAAAGGGCCTTCCCTTTAAAAAAGCCGTGTTCCGGCATGCCATGCAGAACAGCCTCATTCCCATTGCAACGGGATTTGGAAACAATATTTCCATTATTCTTTCAGGCTCCTTTCTCATTGAGAAGGTTTTTAATATAAACGGCATGGGGCTCCTTGGCTATGAATCGGTTGTGGACAGGGATTATCCGGTGGTGATGGGTATTCTTGTTATCTCTTCTCTCTTGTTCATGATCGGCAATATCCTTTCCGATATTTGTGTGGCGATTGTGGATCCGAGAGTGCGATTCAATAAGCATTGACAAAAACACTGCATATGCTTCGTTGTCGGGTGTTCGAGGTAGCAGCAGTACATCTTCACACCCTTACGCCTTGCATCTGCAGCGTTTTTGTCAATGCTTGCAGCGTTTTATAAGAGATTAATTTGCCATTGTGTTAGAAACAATTTGAGAATTCTCATGATTAACAACACTTGAAAACTTATGATAATAAGCAGTCTTACAAAGAGAAGATGGAAAAGATTTAAATCCGTAAAAAGGGGATTTGTCTCTTTTATAATCCTTGCCTTAATGATTTTTTTATCTGTTTTTGCGGAATTATTGATCAATAACAGGGCCATAATCGTTTATTATAACGGGCATTTGCTGTTTCCAACTTATTCTGAAATGATTCCCGGGAAAAAATTCGGGCTTGATTATGATTATGAAACAAATTACAGAGCTCTTGAAAAAAAGTTCAAAAAGGAAAAAAACGGAAACTGGCTTATCATGCCCCCTGTTCCGTACAACCCCTTTGAAAACGATCTGAAAAAGGGGAAATACCCTCCTTTTCCTCCGTCATTTAAGGACAGGCATTTTCTTGGAACCGACAATGTCGGACGTGATATTCTTGCAAGAGTTGTGTACGGGTTCAGGACGGCAATTTTCTTTTCCTTAATTCTCCTTTTTCTGAATTATTCAATGGGTATATCCTTAGGGTGTATCATGGGATATTTCGGGGGTAAATTTGATCTTTTTTTCCAGAGGATTCTTGAAATATGGAGCAATATCCCTTTTTTATATGTCGTGATCATTATTTCTTCCATTGTTGTTCCAAATATCATGATTCTTGTGCTCATCATGGCATTTTTCGGCTGGATTCAGATGACATGGGTCATGCGCACTATGACTTATAAAGAAAAAGAAAGGGATTATGTCCTTGCAGCCCGGTCCCTTGGTGCTTCTGATTTAAGAATAATATTTCACCACATCATACCCAATACTGTTTCAGTTATTGTAACCTATGCACCTTTTGCAATTTCCGGCGGGATTGTTGCCCTTACCTCCCTTGATTATCTTGGATTCGGCCTGCCTGCCCCCACACCGAGCTGGGGGGAACTGCTTCTCCAGGGGTGGACAAACATGGATGCATGGTGGATATCATCTTCCGTTGTTGCTGCCCTTGTCATCACCCTTGTTGTAGTAACTTTCACAGGAGAAGGCATAAGAGAAGCGCTTGATCCAAAGATGCACACGATTTATGAATAGTATAATTTTTAAGAAATCTCTTTGATTCAATTTTTTTCCATAGGTCAAACTTTTCTTGACAAAATGGATGAATTTGCCCTATTAAACATCATATGTAAGGGTAGCAGGAGCTTCATTATCTGCTTGAAATGTCTGATTTTATCTGATTTTAAATACCGTCTGGGAAAATCATGATCAACCCCATGGATTACCTGATAATGCGGCTGTTTGATCAAGAGTCAGTCTGATAGAATCATGACAGGTCTTTTGACCGTCAGCGGAACTTTACATATCCGGAAAATTTGTAAAGGTCTATAAGTTGAATTTCTTTGTTTTAACCTGTTATGAAAATTGTGAAGTCATTTGTGGAAAATTAGGATCGGAGATGAAATGAGTTGAACAGATTATAAAATTTTCGATCCTTAAGGGAGAAAAAATATGGAACCTGTCCTTTGGAAGGATTCTTTCAGCGTGGGTGTAAAGGAAGTGGATCTCCAGCACCAGAAATTATTTTCCATAGTAAATGAACTTATTGCCGGAAAGAAATCTCACAGGGAAAAGGAAACAATCGATAATGTTCTTAAGAAACTTGCCGATTATACTGTTTATCATTTTTCCACTGAAGAAAAATTTTTTAAAATGCATCCCGGATTCAGGAAACACAGAGGCATTCATAAGAATTTTGTCGGTAAAGTATCAGGTTTTATATCGGATTTTAATTCCGGAAAGGCAAAATTAAGTTCAGAAATCCTTAATTTTCTCATTGATTGGCTGAAAGCCCATATCCTCGACATGGATAAGAATTATTTTGAACAGCTTCATTACTCCTGTCTTAAAGGAGATGACAGGGATAACAGGTGCCTGGACATGGATCTGACTAGTGCTAGGATACTTATTGTGGACGATGCAATGGATCAGAGATTTTTATTGAAGACAGTGCTTGAACAGGAAGGGCACGATGTTATGGAAGCTGCAAATGGAGCTGAAGCACTTCATATATGTCAGGATAATCCGGATATACGCATTGTTATCACTGATATAAATATGCCTGTAATGGATGGATATGAGCTGATTAAATCATTAAGACTGCAGCAGAGTCACTATATCTATATTATTGCTATCACAAGCGGTGATGGAAAAGAAAACGTCATTAAGGCTCTTTCCGCGGGAGCTGATGATTTTTTATCCAAGCCCATTGTTCCCCAGGAACTTAATTTACGTATTCGCGGAGGGCAGAGATTAATAAGTCTTGAGAGCCAGGATGAACTTATTTTCTCTATGGCAAAACTTTCCGATTACAGAAGTCTTGAAACCGGGAAACACCTTGAAAGGGTAAGAGCATATACTTATGAAATAGGTATGTATATGGCATTACATCACCCTGAGAAAAAGCTTACAAGGCAGATGGCGGAGGAAATATCAAAAGTAAGCCCCATGCATGATATAGGTAAAGTCGGGATTGAAGATAAGATTCTGACAAAACCGGGACGTCTTACACATGAAGAATTTGAGATTATGAAAACCCATTCAAAGATAGGCGGGGATTTAATCAGTGATATTTACCTTAAAACCGGTTCTCCATCCCTTCGCGTTGCCTTTGAACTCACAATGTATCACCATGAAAAATGGGATGGTACAGGTTATCCCGCAGGTTTGTCAGGCACAGGTATTCCCATTGCTGCAAGAATAATGGCTCTTGCCGATGTATATGATGCCCTGACGAGCAAAAGGGTATACAAAGATGCTTTCAGCCATGAAAAAGCAAAGCAGATTATTGTTGAAGACAAAGGCACCCATTTTGATCCTGATCTTGTGGATATTTTCCTTGCAATTGAAGAAAAATTTATTCAGCTTAAAAATGTATTAAGCGATAACGATGAATAAAGAGAATTTAAAAACTGATAAAAAAAATATCAGTGTGTGGAAAAGAGCCGTTTTTATCAGGATTATCTGTTAAAGCAGTTACAAAACCAGGTTATGGACTCCTTTAGAAATTCTTGCTGGTCTTTTTTTGAAGACATCCTGTGATCACCGTTTTTGTGAATTATGAGCTTTTTGGGGGATTGTGCATTGTTGTAAATTAAACGGGCATTTTCAACGGGTACTGTTTCATCCATATCACCATGAAATATCAGGATATTATTGATAATTCTGATTTCACCGCTGAGATCAAAAAGCAGGTTTTTTCTGAAAAAATCAAGGGGCAGGGCAGGGCGGTGATCATTTGCCTGAACAGGAATTTTTTTTACCGTAATACTTTTAACAAGTGCGGAGCACAGGACAGCTCCACATGGCTTTATACCCTTCACAACAAGCTCATTCCAGGCTGCAATACATGTGGAACCGCCGAGACTGCTTCCGAATAATGCGATTTTTTCATTGAAAAGACCCAGAGAATCTACATATTCAACGGCATTGATCAAATCGGATCTCCTTTTTTCAAGGGATGTGTCGTTTTCAAAGGTGCCGTCACTTTCACCGCATCCCCTGTGGTCAAATCTTAAAAAAGCGATCCCTTTTTCAGGAAGTGCCTTTGCAAGCTCTTTCTGTTTTGCAGAATCCTTTGACCCTTCAAGCCCGTGGGAACCTATGACAATACAGGGCTTTTCGTTTTTTATCCGGTTTGATGGGTCAGGTTTTATTCTGTAAAGGCTGGATTTGCCGGCGCTGTTTTCAGGAAAATGTAACACACCCCTTAATATTCTGTCGCCGGATAGAAATTCGATTTTTTTTGTTGTTATTGTTCCCATGTTTAAAAAGTTTTCCTTAGTTATCCTTTGTATGCGCAAAAATAGGTCAGAGGATCTGTTATATTGATCTTACCGCTGGAAAAAGGATGTTTAAGTTCTGCCACTATCTGAGTTGCTTTGGGAGGATTGAGTTTATCAGCATAATACTTCAAATGGCGTGATACCTTGTCATCAGACCATTTAACTTCAACCAGTTCCTGAATTATTCCATCTTTGAGAATTATAAAATCAATTTCCCGGCCTTCCTTATCCCTTAAATATGCAAGTTCATAACGAAATCCGTCGCGGTCTTCAAGAAAATTAAGTTTTTTAACAAGCTGGGTTGCCACAAGATTTTCAAACACAGCGCCTTTATCACCGTAAACATCTGCATTGTCATAAAAATAGACTTTTGGAGGTTTTACAATATCTCCTTGCTTCGCGCTCGTTGCCATCTAAAAAAGGTTCGGGAAAACCTCCCACCCTCATGAGCCTGTCAAAGGCCTGATCAGAACTCATTTTTTCAGGGAATTCATCCAGGCCAAATGGATGCAGGCGCCAGTAATGATACCGTCCCGCAAGAGAATCTCCGCCACGCCTGTAAATATCAAGCCTTGCCGAGCCTGTTACAAGAATTTGGGATTTTTCCCTGAAAGTGTCGTATATTCCCTTTACCCAGTTTTTCCAGTCTCGGTATTTGTGAAGTTCATCAAAAATCAGAAGACCGTCATTTTTATGCCATTTTTCAGCCAGCATATCACGGCGGTCAGGGCTGTAGTCCCAGTTGAAATAACGGCCTGAGACATCTGAATGATTCAAAATAGCTTTGGCCAGTGTTGTTTTTCCAACCTGACGGGGACCACCGACAAAAACCATTTTACGTGAAAGATCTTTTATTATTTGATTATACAGGTAGCGCATATGACTATTTTAAACCATAGTTTAAAATAGTCAAAGCTGTTTTAAACTATGGTTCAAAACAGCCTTGATGAATTTAGCCTAACCTGGACAAACCAGAACCAAAACGATTTATTTGATTCTTTTGCCAAAAAAGCAGAAAAAAAATGCCTTTGTCTTTTTTCCTACTGCAGATCGGTTTCTTCCAGCTTGTCCTGTATTTTCTTTTTTATCCCGTCCGGCAGGGGTGTAATTAAATCTTCGGATACTTCGCTGTCTTCAATTTTTGTGATGGCATTGTGAATTAATTCCAGTTGTTTTTTGTATCTTAAACACAAATCGCACATCATCAGGTGAAATTTAATTCCCATCCTGGTCCTTAAAGGCAGTTTCTGATCCATGGATCTTGAAATTAAATAGGATACATCCCTGCATCTGAATATCCAGTGATTGATCATATCATTTGTTTTCCTCAAGCCATCTTGATTCAATACATTTTCTCATCAGGGAACGTGCCCTGTGGAGAATTACCCAGCAGTTATCCCTTGTGACATTGAGGATGTCGCTAATTATCCGGGTTGATTCGCCTTCCATCTCCCTTAGAGCCAATGCACGTGCCGGCCGTTTGGGCAGATCTTTTAAACATTGTTTCACGATGTTCAAAAATGACTTCTGCTCAAGCAGATGTTCGGGGTTTGATGCCCATTTTGCAGGACCTGTTTTCCATCTCCCATTTTTATCAAAATTATCTGCATTTGTGGTTGATTCGAAAAAATTGCTGTCAAAAACAGGCTCTCTGTATTTTTTCCTGATATAGTCAATGATTTTATATTTTAAAATACTGGTTAACCACGTTTTTTCCGATGATTTGCCTTTAAATTTTTTTTCCGCTTCAATGGCAGCAGTCAAGGTGTCCTGGACAAGTTCCTGGGCAATGGATAAATCACTGATTCTGTAAAGAGCGTATGAAT
>WFQS01000172.1 GCA_015486915.1 Desulfobacteraceae bacterium | reverse complement strand
TTGTCTTCCGGCCCATCTACTTCGTTGCATCAAAGGCCGAATACGTTGAGTATGCAACCTTTAATGCGCCTTGTACATGGGCCGGAATTCTGCGCTATTTCTGTTCAACTGATTTCATCTCCGATCCTAAGTCGCCGGCTCCTGTAATTTTCTTGACACCCGGGATTCTATACTGTATCAAAGATTACTTAAAATTTCCATGCAATACAGCCTGGGAGTATAACTTTTAAACAAAATCAGGTTATTTCCAGCGGTACCGAATACTAAAAATATAATTCAGTGCTGAAATAAACATTTTAAAATCCGGAAAATCCGGATCTGCCCCATGGCGGTTATAAAATAATACAAGAAAACAATAGAAAATACCATGAGTAAAGACACCAATATCAATCAAATCAGAAATATAGGAATCATGGCCCACATTGATGCGGGCAAAACGACCGTAACAGAGCGTATCCTGTATTATACCGGTAAATCACATAAACTCGGTGAAGTACATGACGGTGAAGCTGTCATGGACTGGATGGAAGATGAGCAGAACAGAGGCATTACAATCACCTCTGCCGTCACCACCTGCCAGTGGAAAAAATCCCAGATTCATATCATTGACACCCCGGGGCATGTTGATTTCACCATTGAGGTGGAGCGTGCCTTAAGGGTGCTTGACGGTGCCGTTGCCGTATTCTGCGCCGTGGGGGGAGTTGAACCCCAGTCGGAGACAGTCTGGCACCAGGCTGACAAATACTCTGTCCCGAGAATGGTTTTTATAAATAAAATGGACAGGACAGGTGCAGATTATTTCAATGTCATTGAGATGATGAAAGAAAAATTCAATGCAAATCCCCTGATTCTTCAACTTCCCGTTGGCAGGGAGGAAAACTTTTCAGGTGTTATTGATCTTGTTGAAATGAAGCAGATCAAATGGCATGATGAAAGCCTTGGCTTAAAATACGATATCTCTGAGATCATGCCGGATCTTGAACAAAAGGCAAAAGAATACAGGGAAAAACTCCTTGAAAGCATTGCAGAAACCGATGATGATCTAATGGAAAAATACCTTGGAGAGGAGCCCATTTCTACAAAAGAAATTAAAAATGCAATACGAAAAGCCACATTAAAAAGACAGGTCATACCTGTTATGTGCGGGAGCGCACTGAAAAATAAGGGAATACAGCCCCTGCTTGATGCCATAGAAGCGTTTCTGCCAAGCCCGAAAGACATTCCCCCGGTAAAGGGAATTGATCCTGACACTGAAGAACCCCTGGAATTTCCCGCGCAGAAATCAGCAAATCCTTCTGCACTTATTTTTAAAGTTTCCATGATTGAGGGAAGAAAACTCTCCTTTGCAAGGATCTACAGCGGAACTTTTATTTCCGGCTCCGATGTTTATAATTCCTCTTTAAAGAAAAAGGAAAAACTGTCCAGAATTCTTAGAATGCACGCAAATAAAAGAGAAAGGGTCAAACAGGCTTCTGCAGGTGAAATAGTTGGAATTGTGGGCTTGAAATTTTCTTCCACAGGGGACACTCTATGTTCCGAGGACAAACCTGTTATTTTAGAAAAAATGGAATTTGACAAACCTGTTATTTCCATTGCCATAGAACCTAAAACCCATGCAGACCAGGAAAAACTCGATGAGGTTCTTAAAAAATTCACCATTGAAGATCCTACATTAAAAGTTACCGAGGATAAAGACACCGGCCAGACAATACTTTCCGGCATGGGTGAACTCCACCTTGAAATAATCATAAGCAGGATGCTAAGGGAATTTAAGACAAATGTAAATGTGGGAAATCCCCAGGTTGTCAGCAGGGAATCCATTGACGCGCCTGTAACGGGCAAAGCTGTTTTTGACAGGGAAATTTCAGGAAAGCAGCATTTTGCAGAGGTGGTTATTGAATTAAGCCCCCTTCAAAGAGGAGAAGGGATAAAATTCGAGTCAATGGCTTCTGAAGATGAAATCCGTGCTGAATATATTCCCGTTATTGAAAAAAGTGCAAGGGACAGCCTTGAAAACGGTTATATCAAGGGCTATCCCTTTGTGGATACCCTGATTAGACTTAAAGGCGGATCTTTTAACGAACTTAGCTCGGAACTTGCTTTTTCTGCATGTGCTGCAATGGCATGCAGGAATGCACTGGAAAAAGGAAATGTTTTCCTGCTTGA
>WFQS01000171.1 GCA_015486915.1 Desulfobacteraceae bacterium | reverse complement strand
AATCATGACACAAAAGCCGTGGAACACGAAGCAAAACCAGTGCAAAATGAAAAAAATACACATGAGGAGTAATAGATGAAAGTTATTTATACTGATTCACTTGTCATCGGCGGTGGGATGGCAGGATTAAGGGTTGCCATTGCCTCCATGGAAAGGGGTTATGATACCATAGTACTTTCTCTTGTCCCTGCCAAGAGATCCCATTCCGCAGCAGCCCAGGGCGGAATGCAGGCAAGCCTTGCTGCAAGCGTAAAAGGTGAAGGTGATAACGAAGATGTACATTTTGAAGATACTGTAAAGGGAAGTGACTGGGGCTGTGATCAACAAGTTGCCAGAATGTTTGTTAACACTTCACCAAAGGCGATCCGCCAGCTTGCAACCTGGGGAGTCCCATGGTCAAGGGTCAGAAAAGGCGACCGCCAGGTTGTTATCAATAATAAAAGAGTTACCATTACGGAAAAGAACGAATGTCATGGTCTCATAACGGCAAGGGATTTCGGCGGAACAAAAAAATGGAGAACCTGCTACACATCTGACGGTACAGGCCATACCATGCTCTATGCAATGGGTAACAGGGCTGTGGAGCTTGGTATTCAGGTCCATGAAAGAAAAGAAGCCATTGCCCTTATCCATGATGATGGTGTCTGCCATGGCGCCATTGTAAGGGATCTGATTACAGGTGAACTTATCGCCTATGTATCCAAGGCAACAACAATTGCCACAGGCGGATACGGAAGAATTTATGCCGTATCAACCAATGCCGTTATCTCCGAGGGTATAGGAACTGCAATTGCCCTTGAAACAGGGGTTGCCTGCCTTGGTAATATGGAGGCTGTGCAGTTTCATCCCACGGCCATCGTGCCGGTTGGAATCCTAATGACCGAGGGCTGCCGTGGAGACGGAGGACTTCTCCGTGACAAGGACGGCCACAGATTCATGCCTGATTATGAACCGGGTAAAAAAGAACTTGCATCAAGGGATGTTGTTTCAAGGCGCATGACAGAGCATATGAGAAAGGGAAAGGGTGTACATTCCAGGTACGGCGATCATCTCTGGCTTGATATAACAATGCTTGGAAAAGAGCACATTGAAAAGAATCTCAGGGAAGTAAGAGAGATCTGTGAGTATTTCCTTGGAATAGATCCTGTAAAGGATTATATGCCGGTAAGGCCCACCCAGCATTATTCAATGGGTGGAATCAGGACAAAACCAACCGGTGAAAGTCCGACTTTGAAAGGCTTATTTTCAGCAGGGGAAGCTGCATGCTGGGATATGCACGGATTTAACAGGCTAGGCGGAAATTCCGTTGCCGAAACAACCGTTGCAGGAATGATTGTGGGTGAGTATGTGGCTGATTACTGCGGGCAGAACTCTCCTTCCATCAGTACAAAGCTTGTTGAGAAATTTCTTAAAAGGGAACAGAAAAAGATCTCAGACTTGCTTGAGCGTGACAATGGCGAAAATCCATATGAAATCAGAAATGAAATGCAGAAGATCATGATGGACAAGGTGGGTATCTTCAGGAACGGACCTGATCTTGAGAGTGCCGTTGAAGAACTGAAAGTACTCAACCAGAGGGCAAAAAATATTGTTGTGAGGAACAAGATAAGTTCATCAAATCCCGAACTTGTGGATGCAATCCGTGTTGGTAAAATGATCAAACTTGCCCAGTGTGTTGCCTATGGAGCAATGCTTAGAACCGAGAGCCGCGGAGCCCATTCAAGGGAAGATTTTCCGGAAAGAAATGACAAAGAGTGGCTGAAAAAGACTCTTACATACTGGAGAAGCGAGGATGATGATCTTCCGGAAGTGGAATATGAGCCACTTGATATAAGTAAAATGGAGATGCCTCCGGGTTCAAGGGGATATGGTGTTGATAATACCATTCCAAATTCTGAAACGGAAAAAAGAATGGCCGAGATTGAGGAAATCAAAAAAGCTCATCCCGATGCAGACCGCTTTGAGATGCAGCAACTCCTCAATCCCATAGATTTACCTGAAAAATTCAAAGGAAAAAATGAGCGTATAGGGAGGGGTTTTAAATAATGAGTGATCAAGAAGAAAAAGGAAGAACGCTTAAAATCAGTGTTTTAAGATTCAATCCCCAGGTAAAGGGTGACATGCCGAGAATGCAGACCTACGAACTCACCGAAGCACCGGGGATGACACTTTTTATTGCTTTAAATGATATAAGGGAAAATCTTGATCCCACACTGCAGTTTGATTTTGTCTGCAGAGCAGGTATCTGCGGTTCATGTGCCATGATTATCAATGGCAAACCAAGTCTTGCATGCAGGACACT
Source organism: Desulfobacteraceae bacterium (assembly GCA_015486915.1). The sequence goes on along the minus strand of WFQS01000171.1, from coordinate 5,809 downwards.
TACATCAACTTTTCCCGATGGCGAGATCAAGCTTCTGCCTCTGCCAGGTTTTGAGCTGATCGGCGATCTCTCCATTAATTCCGGGAAATTCATGCAGGAAATGAATGAAAGGGTGGAAAGCTGGATTCACGATAAAAATATGAACAATGTTGATCTGACACGCATTGAAGAGCGCATGGACCCCGATGTCGCAGATGAGATCTATGAGCTTGAAAGATGTGTGGAATGCGGATGCTGCGTTGCTGCCTGCGGAACAAAGCAGATGCGTCCTAATTTCCTCGGTGCTGTAGGGCTTGTGAGACTTGCCCGCTACGCACTTGATCCAAGGGATAAAAGAACAGATGAGGAATTTTACGAGATTGTTGGCAACGATGACGGTGTTTTCGGGTGCATGACCCTGCTTGGATGTGAGGATTATTGTCCAAAGGATCTTCCGTTGCAGACCCAGATCGCCTATCTGAGAAGAAAAATGGCGTTTGTTAAATAAACCTGCAGTAAAAAAATTGCAAAAGAGCGTGATTTTTTGTGCCCTTTTTGCTGATAATTTGAAAAAATATGGGGCAGGTCATTTAAAGTCTGCCCCATATTTTTTTAGTATCAGGAAATTTCCTGCAATATTTTTTGCACTGAAATTTCCGAAATTTAATATTTTGTATTAAGGAGTCATGGTAATGGATGAATTCAAATATAAGAAAATGTTCCCACTTGGTGCAGATGATACTGAGTACAAACTCATTTCAAAAGATTTTATAAAAGTAAAAGAATTTGAAGGTAAGGAAGTTCTCACAATAGAGCCCCAGGCTCTTACTCTACTTGCCGAGAGTGCATTCAAAGATGTTGCCCACCTTTACAGATCAGGACACCTGCAGCAGGTCAGAGACATTATTGATGATCCTGAAAGTTCTGACAACGACAGATATATTGCACTTGAACTTTTGAAAAATGCTGTTATAGCAGCTGAAAAGATCTATCCCATGTGCCAGGATACGGGAACAGCAATTGTCATGGGTAAAAAAGGCCAGCAGGTCTGGACCTGGTCCGATGATGAAGAGGAACTTGCAAAGGGGGTTTTTAACACCTATACGAAAAATTATCTGAGATATTCCCAGAATGCACCCCTTACAATGTATAAGGAAGCAAATACAAGGTGCAACCTGCCAGCCCAGATCGAAATTTATGCCACAGAAGGAGATGAGTATAAATTTCTGTTTATGGCAAAGGGCGGAGGCTCTGCAAACAAAAGTTATTTATTCCAGGAGACCAAGGCGATTTTAAATCCTGAAACCCTTGTCAATTTCATGGTTGAAAAAATGAAATCCCTTGGTACTGCAGCATGCCCCCCTTATCACATCGCCTTTGTAATCGGTGGTACTTCTGCTGAATTCTGCCTTAAAACAGTAAAACTTGCATCTGCAAGGTATCTTGATTCCCTTCCTGAAAAGGGAGATGAAACAGGTCATGCCTTCAGAGATACAGAACTTGAAAAAGAGGTTCTTAAAAAAGCAAATGCCTTAGGTCTTGGCGCCCAGTTCGGCGGAAAGTATTTTGCACTTGATATCAGGATAATAAGACTTCCGCGGCACGGCGCTTCATGTCCGGTGGGCATCGGGGTAAGCTGCAGCGCTGACCGCCAGATCAAGGCTAAAATAACAAAACAGGGGCTCTTCCTTGAAAAACTTGAGGAAAATCCCGGAAAATTTCTACCGAGTCACGAACCTGAAATCGCAGACCCTGTAAAAATTGACCTTAACCAGCCAATGGATGCAATAAGGGCGGAACTGACAAAGTATCCTGTTTCAACGCGCCTGTTACTTTCAGGAAAGATCATTGTTGCAAGGGATATTGCCCATGCAAAATTCAAGGAGCGCCTTGACAGTGGAGAAAAACTGCCCGATTATCTGAAAAATCACATTGTCTATTACGCAGGCCCTGCAAAAACCCCGGATGGCCAGGCTGCAGGCTCATTTGGCCCCACAACGGCGGTACGCATGGATCCCTATGTCCCTCTTTTCCAGAAGCAGGGGGCTTCAATGGTTATGCTTGCAAAGGGAAACAGGTCTAAAGTCCTTACTGATTCCTGTAAAGAGTTCGGCGGATTTTATCTTGGATCTCCCGGAGGTCCTGCTGCAAGGCTTGGAAGGGATTTCATTAAAAAAGTTGAAATTCTCGAGTATGAAGAGCTTGGGATGGAAGCTGTTTTCATGATCACCGTGGAAGATTTTCCGGCTTTCATCATTGTCGATGACAAGGGAAATGATTTTTACAGTGATCTAATGTAAAACAAAATATTCCGGCACAAAGTCTCTGACAGTGCCATCTTCATGTTTTGCAGTGGTTCATGTTCTGCAGCGGGCAGATTCAGGACAGATCCTGATCTGTTCGCTGCAGATTTATCTCCATTTCATAAAAACGGCCATGAAGCCGATCCGGATTTACCTCTCTTAAACTCCAAGCACAAGTTTTGCCATCATAAAATATATTAATAATCCGGTTATATCGACAATGGTTGTCAGGGCCGGGCTTGCAACAACAGCAGGGTCCTGATTCATCCATGATGCGATAATCGGAAGCAGCGCACCTATTAAGGTTGCAGTAACAACCTGCAGGGCAAGGGCCACTGCAATTGCAATCCCAATCATATTATTGGAAGTTGCTGCCAGGATGGAATCTGCTCCTCCGAAAAAAATAACTCTTGCATAGGCGATTACTCCGAGTAATAAGCCAAGATAAAGTCCGACCTTTGCCTCTTTTGCAAGTATTTTAAAGATATCCTTTATTGTGATTTCCTTAAGGGCAAGAGCCCTTACAACCATTGTAGCCGACTGACTGCCCGTGTTTCCTCCTGTGTCTGCCAGCATGGGCATGAACGTCGCCAGAATGGCAAATTGTATAAGCAGTCCTTCATACTTCTGAACGATGAATCCGGAAACAAGGCCAAGTACGGCAAGGGCAACTACCCAGCCTGCTCTGTTTTTGAAATGCGTCCATGCAGAGGAATTGATATAGCTTGCAACTTCATGGCTTCCTGAAATGGCCATGAATTTTTCCAGATCTTCCGTATGTTCCTGTGTAATAATATCAATGGCATCATCATAGGTGATTATTCCCACAAGCGCATCTTGGTCATTGACCACGGGCAGAGCAAGAAGGTCATATTTTTGAATTTTTCTTGCTGCATCTTCCTTGTCATCTCCAACATGGGCAAAAATAACTTCCGGATGCATGATATCACGGACACTGGCGTTTCTGTCCGCTATGATCAAATCTTTTAATGAAACAAACCCCATTAATTTACGCTGTTTGTCCAGGACATAGGCATAGTAGATGGTTTCTTTGTCAGGTGCAACCTTACGCAGATGCTCAATGGCCTGGGATGCTGTCAGATCAGGTGAAAGAGGAGCATAATCAGAAGTCATAACAGAACCTGCAGTATCTTCTTCATATGCGGTAAGCCTGCGGATATCCTCACGTTCCGCCTGTGCAAGGGCAGGCAGAATAACTTCCTGTTTGTCTTCAGGTATGAGCATGAAAAGGTCAGCCCTTTCATCATGGGGCATATCAGAAAAGAGAAGGGCTGCATCATAACGCTTGAGGTTCTCAATAATCTGTATCTGAAAGTCAGCGTCAAGATGTGTAAAAATTTCCGCACGCAGGGTGGGTTCAAGGGGTTTGAGCTTTGTCCATGCATCATCAGGCGACAAGGATGCTATATTCTCCGCTACAACAGCAGGATGGCTGGTTCTACAGAATTCTTCAAATTGTTCTGTTTTATTTTTTTCAGGATTATTTGATAAATTTTTTACCTGATTTGATTTAAGGATTCTTTTTATCATGGTTCACCTTTTTTTCTGCTGTACAGAAAAGCAACGGCAGATAGCGAACCATTTGATTATATTAAATAAAATTCAATCGGCTACACCATAAACCGTTTTTTAGCACCTGTTGCGATCCAGGGTCTTCAGACTCTTCCTGAAGCATGTCATCGGTTATGCACTGGTAAAAATTATAATTATAAAAATTGTTCATAATTGTTTCTCACCTCAAAAATCTTATATTTTTGAAAAAGTTGCTTTAAATACCATCTTTATGTGATACCTGTCAAGAAACTGAAGACCAGGTATTTCATTTTGTGCAATTTACCATGCATAGGTTGACAGTATAAAGGCTATAATCTATATTCTTGTATAACGGCCATGAGGCCGACCGGGATTTGCCCGGATTGCCTTAAAGAATCACCAAAAGGGGGGTATTTTATGAGTACAATTACAATTTCAAGGGGTTCGTACAGCTATGGCAAAAAAATTGCTGAAAAACTTGCTGAGAAGCTGGGATATCAATGTATTTCCAGAGAAGTCATCATCAAGGCTTCCGAACAATTCAATTTACCTGAAATCAAACTGAAAAGAGCCATTCATGATGCCCCTTCAATTCTGGACCGTTTTACGTTTGGTAAAGAGAAGTTTACGTGTTATGTCCGTAAAACTTTATTAAGTTATGCACGAAAAGACAATATCGTTTATCATGGCATGGCCGGTCATTTCTTTGTTAAAGATATTCCGAATGTTCTTAAAGTTAGAATCGTAGCAAATATCGAAGATAGAATTATGGAAGAAATGAAACAGAAAAATATTTCTGAAGAAAAAGCCCGCGATATTTTAGTTAAAGATGACGAAGAAAGAAAAAGATGGAGTATGTTTCTATACGGAATAGATACCAATGATCCAAATCTTTATGATGTTGTTTTACATGTTGACCGTATGCAACTGGATGATATTGTTGAAATTTTATTTACTATAGCTAAACGTCCATGTTTTCAAACCACTCCTGAATCTATCAGGATTCTGGATAATATGCTTTTATCTGCCCAAATTAAATCCGCTTTAATCAGTAAATTTCCTAAAGCTGTTGTAAACAGCAGAAACGGTGAGGTTAATATCAATATAGAGTCAGCTTTATCTCAAACTGACGGTATTACAAAGCAAATTGAAAATATGCTGCAATCTATTGATGGAATTAAAGAGATTGAAATCCATTATGAGCCTTATGAAGCACTGAAATAAGTTGTTTGGATACATAAGTCGGATGGCCATAATCTTACGCGTTGTGCTTTTAACCTTGAATAAAACAAAGGTTTTTTTACTTTTTTGATATAACGATCTCATGGCCGTTTTTTATAAGAAACTCCTGTAAAATACCTTTTAAAATAAGAGTTTCTATATTTGTTGAGAGGCAGTCTGTGAGTCTCCAGATCTGCCTCATGGCCGTTTATAAGAAAGAGCTCACTTTTGACAAAGTAACCAATGCTCTTTTTATGTTTGTCAGAATCTTTGATTCTTTGAGGCACATAAGCGCAGTTGAGCTCGGCCTCATGGCCGTTATAAGAAAGTCTTTGTAAAAAAACGTGTGATTTTTATTTTTCGTTGTGAGGCAAATCTGGGCCAATCCAGATCTGCCTCATGGCCCTATGTGTCAGTTGTCGTGTCAATTGATTTAGAAAATTCACAATTTGATAGGGCATTATATGGGGTAATATGATCACGGAATATACAAAAGAATTTAAGGAATCCATGCTTCAAAAAATTTTTTCCAATCCGGAGCGATCTGTAGTAAGCTTTGCAAGAGATGCTAATGTTCCAGCCTCAACTGTGTCAACCTGGGTTAGGATCGAAAATTTTATAAGTTGAACGAAATTGCTTGTCTTCCGGCCCATCTACTTCGTTGCATCAAAGGCCGAATACGTTGAGTATGCAACCTTTAATGCGCCTTGTACATGGGCCGGAATTCTGCGCTATTTCTGTTCAACTTATTT
>WFQS01000170.1 GCA_015486915.1 Desulfobacteraceae bacterium | reverse complement strand
GCCATAGGCGGATCAAGGATTGTTGATATGCTCACCGGAGAACAGCTTCCAAGGATCTGCTGATTATATATATATGCTAAAGTGAGCGATGCCCGCAACCAATGTGCCTGCCTCAATTTCTTGTTTTTTATTACAGAAATTCAGGGGTAAGGCACTAATATAGTATTTTTTTTATATAAAACTCCTGTAAGTTCCTATAAGAATAAGAATTTCAGTTTTTGTTGTAAGGCTGCCTGCGAGTCTTCAGATCTGCCTCATGGCAGTTAAAACATCCGGAAATGAGCACATGGCAAATACAGTGTTCCACTCATCAACATGATCATTGTTAATGTCCTCTGCTAAAAAAACTTCCGAAAAAGCAGAGTCATGGCCACCATTATTTTTTTGCTGTGAATTGTGAAATAAATTACAAAATCACTAAAAACCGATCACATTATCAGCCTCTATTATAAGATCAGCTAATTTGGGGGGAGTACCAAGCTGGCCACAGGTAAAATCACAAACGGACTGATTTTTATCATCCACAAGGCCTCTTCCTATGGCACAGGACGTTCCAATATATATTGGAATTTTATTTTTCATGGTAAGGAAAAGCAGAAGATCTTCAAGGTTAGGAAGCCCGGGAGCCTGTACATTTTCTGCAACTCCTTCCGGTATCAGATAGACTGCATTGTTATAAAGCCAGATAGAGACATCGTGTCCTTTTTCAATTAATGCCTTAGCAGTAAGAAAAGGAACGGTTGCCCTATTTGGATCTTCCGGGCCATTATTAGCAATTATTAAAAATTTTGCCATTTTACTGTCTCCCTGAATTATAAATATTTTTTAAATGGAAAAGCTTGAGACCAAAGACATAACACATCTAATTCATGCTCGTATAACAGGTTAAAATAATTATTTTTTTGAGGCAGATATGGATAAATCCAGATCTGCCTCATGGCAGTTTTTATAAGAAAGAGCATACTTTTGACAAAGTTATAAATGCTTTTTCTATGTTCGTCAAAATCTCTGATTTTTTGAAGCACAGTAGCGCAGTTCAGATCGGCCTCATGGCCGTTATAAAAAATCGGGCAGCAGAATTTTAATTTCATCAAGAACCGCATTGACAAGATCATCCACCTTTTCACTCACAATATCGGTCAACTCAGGATTCATTGTCTCAATATCTTTTGGTTCTATTCCGATAATCACCGTTTCAGGGGAATGATCCATGAGTTGAAATAATGTAATGGATTCCACAAGATCGACTTCGTGCAGGGAATTCTTTGCACGTATCCTTGCAGGAATATCTTTGCCGGTAAGGCGGTGGAGGTCTCCGGGTTTTCCATTGTTTAAAACAGTATCAACAATGATCAGATAATCTGCACTGGAAATGACTCCAAAAAGATTGATCCCAAGGACACCTCCGTCAATAACGCTTACATTATCAGGAAAATCATACTCTTTATCAAGCTTTTCAATAACCCTGATTCCCACGCCGTCATCGGAGAGCAATATATTTCCCACACCAAGGATCATAATATGGGGTATATTGGATTTATCCGCCATATTTCGTTTATCCTTTTTCTCAGCCACTCTAAATCACTCTTACCTTATAGGTTTCATTGCTGTCGGGATCAATCACATGAACCGCACATGCAATACATGGGTCATAGGAGTGTACTGTCCTTAAAACTTCAAGGGGACGTTTTGGATCGGCAATGGGTGTTCCGATAAGAGACATTTCAACCGGCCCTTTGTTCCCATATCCATCGGTCGGTCCAAGATTCCAGGTCGAAGGAACAACCATCTGGTAGTTTTTGATTGTTTTGTTTTCAATTTTTATCCAGTGCCCTAACGCTCCCCTTGGAACACCACTTAAGCCATAACCCTGGGCCTTGTCAGGCATTTCATATTTCTGGTATGTCTTTTTATTTCCACTTGCAATATTTGAACGAAGCTTATCAATCCACACACCCATTCCTTTGCCGATAACAACGGTCTCAAGGCCCCTTGCAGCAGTTCTTCCAAGTGTTGAAAACAGTGCTCCGGTTCCGACATTAAGTTTTTTAAGTGTGCCATTAACAAGATCCTGAACAGCTTTATCCTTTCTTGCATATGCAACCAGAACCCTTGAAAGAGGCCCTACTTCCGGCGCAAGGCCTGCGTACCTCGGTGCCTTTATCCAGGAGTATTTATCGTCTGTATTGTACTTTACATCACTCTTAAGGGGACTTGTCACTCCGTCAAATGGATGTTTTGGCTCCCCTGTATTATCATACCATGCTTTTGTGGCATCCTCCGTTATCCTGTTGGTATCAAGATCTTCGACCTCAAGTCCTGTTCTGATGAAACCGCTGGGCTGTAAAAGCTTATTTCCTGCGTTATCTTCCGGAAATTCTCCATATGCGAGAAAGGCCTTGTTATTGCCACCTATTGCACCCCAGTTTTTATAAAAAGATGCAACTGCAACAAGGTCGGGGATATAGACTTTTTCAACAAAATCTTTTGTCTTTTTCCAGATGGTTTCAAATTCTGTAATACGTGCAGGGTTCAAATCCATAACAGAAGTAACACCGCCCACAACAAGTGACTGGGGATGTGGATTTTTCCCGCCGAAAATAGCATGCATTCTTGCAGTCTGCGCCTGAAGTTTAAGAGCTTCAAGATAGTGGGATGCTGCCATCAGGTTGGCTTCCGCAGGTAATTGATATGCTGGATGTCCCCAGTATCCGTTATTAAAAGGTCCAAGCTGACCGCTTGCAACAAAAGTCTGCAATTTTGTCTGAACCGCTTTGAAATAATCGGCTGTTTCCGGTTTGCCGCTTACGTTTGCCGACAATTTTGCTGTTTTTACGGGATCGGCCTTTAAAGAACTTACAATATCAACCCAGTCAAGGGCATGGAGATGATAAAAATGAACAATATGATCATGCTGCATCTGAACACCGCTGAGCAGATTCCTCACAAGCCTTGCATTTTCCGGGATTTCGATATTGCAGGCATCTTCCACAGCCCTCACCGATGCCAGTGCATGCACATATGTACACACACCGCAGGCGCGCTGGGTAAAATGCTGGGCATCACGGGGGTCTCTTCCCTTGAGCATCATTTCAATACCGCGAAACATCTGTCCCGAACTCCACGCATCCTTTACCTTTCCGTTTTCCACTTCCACTTCTATTCTTAAATGACCCTCTATTCTGGTGATTGGGTCAATCATTATTCTTTTACCCATAATAATTCCTTTCCTTATATATCTTAAGTTTTCCTTAAACTGCTTTTTTAAGAAAAACATGAAAACTGATTAATTTACAATTTTTTAAATTCAAATTCCCTAGCATCGCATTCAGGCCGATCCGGATTGACCCGGAGTGTCTGCCCTGAACGAAGCATGTAAAACAGGATCAGATCCATCAGGACTCTTCATAAAAAGGAGTCATCTCATCCCAGAAATCAGGTTCACTGCATCCAATACAGGGATGACCTGCCTGAACTGGAAAACTTGTCCCGAAATTGTATTTTGCAGTTGGACAATTATTATAGGTTTCAGGCCCTTTACAGCCCATGTGATACAGGCAGTAACCAAGCTCAGCCTCTTTTGATCCGAATTCCTCGACAAATTCATCATTATCAAAATGAACACGTCTCGGGCATTTTTCATGAACTGTTTCGCCATAGGCAAACAAAGGTCTTCCACTGTCATCAAGTTCAATTGGTTCCTTGTTAAGGTATTTTACTATTGTGGAAAGAAGGTTTAAAGGATTCATGGGACAGCCCGGAAGATTTATCGTTGAAACTCCAAGGGCATCTTTAATTCCCTTATAGCCTCCGGGATTTGGAGCTGCAGCAGAAAGTCCTCCGTATGCTGCGCAGGTTCCGACACAGATCACGGCAGCAGCCTTTGGGACAACTTCCTTTGCAATTTCAAGGAATGTTTTGCCTCCCACCCTGCCGTAGGAACCATTGTATTTTGTTGCAACGGATCCTTCAACAACACATACAAATTTGCCGCTGTATTTTTTTACGGCATCATCAAGAGATTTTTCCGCCTGATAACCCGCTGCTGCCATTATTGTTTCGTGATACTCCACAGAAATAGTATCAAGAATAATGGCTCCGACATTTGGTGTGCGCAGAAACGCTTCTGAGCATCCTGTGCATTCACCAAAGTGCAGCCATACAACCGGCGGTCTCGGCTTTGATGCCACCTTTTCAATGGATTTCGCAACCTGACCAACGCAGGATGATGCAAGTCCCATTGATGCAGTCAATGCCGTGCAATACTTTAAGAAATCCCTTCGTGAGACTCCCTTTTTCTCTAATTTTTCATAAAAACCTTCTCCCTCTTCCTTTTTCATGGCACCTCCCTGATGCTTTTACTTTGTGGTGATTTCAGGGCATGAACAATTAAAGATCAGATAAAATCAATCCGCATTATAGTTTAACTGTGCAGACAATATTTTTTACGCCGCAGCAAAAAATAATACTGTCTCTGACGTACAATTTTTATTAATTTTATTTTAACCTTTAATTTTGCTACCCCATTTAAAATTTAATTAAAAGATTTAATCCTTTAATTATAATAACTTATCATTAAAATCCAATTATCTTAAACATATGTAATACTTTACATATGTCATTATATTTATAGTGTTTTTAACGTGCGAAATCAGTGTAGAATGCTTAAAGACATATATAAATACTTAATATAAGTCAATCTTTAAAAACTTTTTTGTAAATAAATGTGTAACGGATATACAACACAAAAAAAAGATGCCCATTTGACGAAATTTTATTTTTAATATATCATGTGTTCCTGATGATGAGATTGCCAAACGCTTACCAGCACAAGATAGAGCATTGCGATCTGTTTCAGGTTGTCGTAAAAAAATATATCTGCCCTGTAATAATTTTTGGAAAATCTTTATGAAAAATAAAAAAAATATTGTGTTGATTGGCATGCCTGCTGTGGGGAAAAGCACCATTGGAATTCTTTTGGCAAAAGCTGCAGGCTATAATTTTATTGATACGGACATTCTCATTCAATCGGGAGAAAAAAAAACTCTTTCCGAAATAATAAAAGATATCGGAATAAAACAATTTTTAATTCTTGAACAGGATTACCTTATCTCAGTGAACTGCAATGGCCATGTTATTGCAACGGGCGGAAGTGCTGTTTACAGCACAAAAAGCATGGAGCATCTTGCAGATAACGGTGTCATTATTTACCTTGAAATAGGACTTGATGATTTAAAAAACCGTTTATCAGCCCTTGACTCAAGGGGGGTAATAAGAACTCCAGGCCAGGATATAACAAGTCTGTACAGGGAAAGAACGCCTCTTTATGATAAATTCACAGACATAAGGATAGAATGCAATAATCTGACACCTGACGAGGTGTTATCAAAAATTATAACTGCCCTTAAAGACAGAGGAATTTAAAAAATGAATGAGCTCCTTTCAACAAGAGAAGTGGCGAAGTTTCTAAACATCAACGAAAAAATGGTTTACGCCCTGATTGCTGAAAAAGGATTGCCAGCTTCCAAGGTAACGGGAAAATGGACCTTTCCAATAGATCTGGTAAAGCAATGGGTTGAGGCGGGAACTGTAAATTACCCCGAACCTGTTTCAGAGCTACCGCCCTATCATGGTATTGTTTTAATTGCAGGCAGCAATGATCTTCTTCTTGATAAAACCATCTCCTTTTTTAACAATAAATTTCAAAATCATATGGCGATGTTCGGGTTTGCCGGCAGCATGGGAGGAGTTAAAGCATTAAGGAATAATTTATGTCATATTGCTTCAAGCCATCTGGTTTCAATGAACAATGATGAGTACAATTTCCCTTTTATTTTAAAAGAAATGAAAAAAATGCCGGCCGTTGTCAACTTCTGCATGAGGGAACAGGGAATTATAGTTAAAAAGAATAACCCACTTGGTATAAAATCCGTGGCAGACCTTGGAAAACAAGGGATAAGAATCGTTAATAGAAGCCATGGTACCGGAACACGCCAGCTTTTTGAAAAAGAGCTTAAAAAACAGGGAATAAATGGAGAAAAAATTAAAGGATTTAATGACATAAAGACAAAGCATATGGACGTAGGCCTTGCCGTACTCACTGACAAGGCAGATGCAGGCCCGGGCATTAAATCTGTTGCAAAGGGACTTGGTCTCGGGTTTGTTCCCATCTGTAAAGAAAGATTTGATCTTCTCATATCCAAAGAAAGATTTTTTGATCAGGGCATACAGCTATTTTTAGGACTTTTAAAAGAAAAATCCTTTAAAAAAGCTGCAGAGGACCTCGGCGGTTATGACCTTTCCATATCCGGCACCATGGTTTATCCGGACTCTGATCCTGACAATGAGCCTGACAGTGAACTTCATGCAAAATCAAATTAAGTGCCCATCTATCGCCATTGGCCTGCAAGCATTTCTTTTCCTGTCTGAAGGCGCAGGGGAGTATAAATTATTACAATTTCACCCTTTTGATTGACAACATGGTTTCTTGTTTTAACAAGACCCCGGCCCGGGTCCCGGGATGTTGCCCGTGATTCCAGTACTTCAACCTCTGCATGAATGGTGTCTCCTGCAAAGGTGGGGCATTTGACCTCAAATTCCATTTTAAGAAAGGCAAGTCCTGTTCCCTGGAGACTTGACTGTATAATCAGACCTTCTGCAATACTGAACACAAGGGCTCCGGGTATCAGTCTGCCCCTTGCAGGTGCATGTCTTGCCGCATAGGTTTTATCGGTAAACAAAACCTCTGTCATCCCGGATGTGTTGATGAAATTAACAAGATCGGATTCCGTGATGGTACGTCCCACTGTTTTAAACTGATATCCAACAGGCATATCTTCCCAGCACAGTCCAAGCCCAATGGTTTTCATAATTTTCCCCATGTATTGTTGTTTTTATCATTCATTCATAATGATTTGCCGCCGGCAGACACTGTTTTGACCGGTAAAAATTGACGGTGGGTATACTATCACCATTAACGCCTTAAAAAAAGACCATTGTGGAAAATTATAATAATATGGTAATGGTATATGGATTCGAACATATTTACAAACAGGCACATAAAAAAAAGATTAAAGGCAGGGAAAATGACAATCAATTTTCTAGGCAGAACCTTAAAAAATCCAATGGTGCTGGCCTCGGGTGTCCTTGGGAACAACAGGGATATACTGCAGAGAGTGTATGATTCAGGTTGCGCCCTTGTAACCATGAAATCCATTGGACCGTTTCCAAGGGATGGGCATAACAATCCAACGGTGATTGACCTTGGACACGGCATGATAAATGCCGTGGGGCTTCCCACTCCAGGTTATAGAAATATGGAAGAGGAGTGGAAGGAGCTTGAAAACAGAAATTTCCCGCTTAACGCAAGCATCTACGGCGGTTCAGTGGAGGAATTTGAAATGGTTGCAAAATTTGTTTCACTTAAAAAACCTGATTTTATTGAAATAAATATCTCCTGTCCAAATTCTGATCAGCATGGTATGATTTTCGGTGTGGATGAAAAGGCCTCATTCAAGGTGGTTTCCGCAGTAAAAAAAGTCATTGATGTGCCCCTTATTGTCAAACTCACACCCCAGGCCCTCAACATAGGCAAAATTGCAAAAACATGTGAAAATGCCGGTGCCGATGCAATATGTGCAATTAATACGGCAGGCCCAGGTATGATTATAGACATTGAATCAAAAATGCCCGTGCTTGCCTTTAAAACAGGCGGCCTGTCAGGCCCCATGATAAAGCCTGTTGCCGTAAGGTGCGTATATGATATTTTCAAGGCTGTTTCCATTCCTGTCATCGGTCTTGGCGGTATTTCCACGGGAAAAGATGCAGTTGAGATAATAATGGCCGGTGCCAGCCTTGTGGGCATTGGTTCTGCAGTTAAATCCCGCGGT
>WFQS01000169.1 GCA_015486915.1 Desulfobacteraceae bacterium | reverse complement strand
TCATTATCAAGGGCTGTTTCTTTCTGTTTTTCAACGGCTTTGAAATACATTTCAGCACTTGAGGCTGTAATGGAAATATAGGCTGTTTTCAGATCTTCAAAGGAAGCGCTGCGTTTAAACCATGCTGACTGCCTCGACGACTTTATTTTACCCCATAGATCTATTTCATACTCTGCCGCGGCACTGATATTATAAGTTTTGATTATGGAGCCGCTCATATTTTTAAAGCCGCTTATACTTTTTGATCTTGAAGCGTTTGCTTTTAAATCCATTTCAGGAAATTTATTTGCCTGGGATTCCCGGAAAAGGGCAGAGGCTTCCCTGAATCTGTAAAAAGCCTTATCAATGTCCGGATTATACTTTATAACTTTATCCATAACCCTGTTTAATTTTTTATCTTTAAATCTGTGCCACCATTTTTCTGATAAATTACAGAGTTTAACATCTGGTATGCCAGAGTTTTTTTTCTTAACAGCGGTTTTGATGTTTTTTCTGTTTTGAAAGTCATGACCGGTATTATTATTTTCACTGCTGCTGCAGTTTCCGGCATCTTTATCATATCTGCCTTGATTTATGCTTTTTTTGTACGTCCGATAATTATCATTTTTTGCGTTGTAATGCCTCGGTATGTTTTCAAAGGGTTTTATTTTAATTGCATCATGGGTGGAACAGGATGAAAGCAATAAAGCCGTCAGAATCAGCACAGGAATTTTTTTTTGCTTTTTGTTCATTGTCCTTTTATTCCTTTTATCATGAAATCGATTATTTCACGTTTGAAAATTTTATTTTCAGGTATTCTCCCATGCAGTATATTTAAAACCTTATCTTCTCTATCAAAGGGACGGTGCAGCATATTCATGCCATGGTGAAAGACACCAAGCGCAAACTGGACCCTGATTAAAATGATTTCAGGGTCAATTTCAGGCAGCGCCCTGCATATACATTTAAAATATGACTCAGCAACCGGGCGTATGATTTGAATGAATATTTTTTTTAATTTTAAATCAGGATGATGAAGGATCGCTCCGAGAATGACTATGAACTGCCTTGAATTTTGTTCTTTTTCCATGAGATCCATTACAGGATCAAAAAAACTTTTCAAAATTTCCCTTAAGTCAGGTAGAGAATTGCTGCTGTCCGCTTTGTTAATAATTTGTTCAAGCAACTCCATCCTTATATCATTTATAGGATTGAGCCTTGTTTTTAAAAGCTCTTCAAATAATTTTTCCTTTGAACCGAAATGATAATTCACCGCTGCAATATTAACTTCTGCGCTTGAAGTGATGTCCCTTAAACTGGTATTATGATAGCCTTTTTCGGCAAATATCTTCTCAGCGGCACATAGGATTTTTGTTTTTGTATCTTTTCTGTGGGTTTTATTATCCATTGGATTTCCTTTTTTAGAAATAGATTCAGTGCCTTACCTTTCAATTTCTTTACTAAAAACAAGAAATTCAGTCAGACACATGGGTTACTGGCATTGCCTGTTTCAGTGAGAAATTAATTAAGTTTTTTTTCATGCATCGTTTGTTTAATCCAGACATATTGCCCATACAAACGTTTAAAACAAACGATTGAATCAAATTATTTTAATCTCCTGGTTTTGTCAATTCTTTTTTGGAAAAATGAAAATTTCAGTCTTTTTTAGAAAAATAAAATCCCGGCTTGACAAAACCATGGTGAAACTTATAGTTATTTATAACTAACATGTTAGTCATAAAAAACATAAAAAGCTCTAAAAAAACAAAACCCAGGCTTTCGGCATTGGACAGGCGATACCAGATTCTGGAAAAGGCCCATGAACTGTGCACGAAAAAGGGCTTTGCAGGAACGACCTTAAATGATATTGCAAGGTCTGCAAAAGTAAGCCGGGCTTTAATTGTACAGCATTTCGGGAGTAAGGAGGGTGTTTATGAAGCGCTTATTGACTTTTTGTTTCAAAATCACCCCATGGAGAAAGATCCTGATATTAAAGGATATATTGAAAAAAAAGATGATTATGGTGTTTTTATGGCTTTCTGCAGACACAGTTTTCAACATATGACAAAGGATAGAAAACATTCACCACTGCGGCTCATATTTTTCAGTATGCTGGAAAAACCGGATTTGTATGAAAGTCATTATCAAAAAAGACAGATGAAGGCAGCTGTGATTTTGGAAAATTACATTACAATGAGAATCAGTGAAGGGGAATTTAAAAAAGTAAATCCCCATCATGTGGCAGTTGGATTTTTTGCAATGCTGACCCAGTTGCTGATCCAGGAGCTGACCATTCCTCAGTTTTATAATGAGAAAATGTTCATGGCCAATGCAGATACAATGATTCACCTTATAGTGGACGGGCTTAAAAAATGAATAAAACAACCTTTGATAAAATTTACAGGGACTATTTGACGGAAATTGCCGGTCTTGACTTTGAATCCATTAAAGATCAACTTGGCATTAAAGTCGAGAATGATGAAGCTGTTATAGATTTTTTCGGGTCTTCTTACCGGGTATCTCCAAAAGCAATTACAGATCCTTCAGGTAAAAGGCCTGCCCATGCAATAAGCGTTGTGTTGTGTAAATATCTGCTTCTGTGTCCTGAAAAAGATCCAACTGACAAGGATTGGGTGTCTTATAAGGATTTCAGGGATGCAGCTCCTTTTGTCGGGGGATTTGTCAATAATTCACAAGTGCCAATAGCAGAAAAATTTTCAGGAAAGCTTGGAATGCTTGAAAAAGCAGGTAAAGAGCTTGGAGGTTATTTTCCAGATATGGAGCTTCCCTATGAGCTTGTAATGAAATTTGATGCCTTGCCAAAGGTCCCGATTTTAATGCTGTTTAATGATGAAGATGATGAATTTCCCGCCCAGACTTCCCTGCTTTTTGAAAGAAGGGCGGAAAAGTATCTTGATATGGAATGTCTTGCCATAATCGGATGGTCTCTTTATGAATTTTTAATTAAAAATTTTTAATGGACAATACGGGGAGGTAAAAAAATGAAATGTGACAGATGTAAAAATACAATTATAAACAACGACAAATATGAATATCATGGTCAGATATTATGTGAAGACTGCTACATGGATGCACTTTCTCCAGCCAAAACATGTGATCCCTGGGCAGTGTATACTGCAAAATCACAT
>WFQS01000168.1 GCA_015486915.1 Desulfobacteraceae bacterium | reverse complement strand
TTGGCGGCCTGATAATGATGGCCCTTTTCGTATGGTTTTTATACATTATGTTCAGGCGACCCTCTTCCGGAGACCGGTTTCACCACGAAACAGCGCGTGGAATTTTGTCAAAAAGATATGCGCGCGGGGAAATCTCTAAAAAAGAATACAATAGCATGTTAAAAAGTATGTAACCATCTCAAGGGATAAACGAAAAATATCTATCGTTATTTGATATGGAAAATGTTGAAACGGTTGCATGTAAAAGTGTGTTTGATAATATGTTACGACTTATAAATTAATGACTCCGAATACTTTAAAACAAATGAACATAAAAAAAACAGAAAGAATCATCTTTGTTATTGTTGCTTCGCTTGTGCTTGCCTTTTTGGTTTTTAATAAGGCTGCACAAAAAGCGATAAGCAGTAACAATACTCGTGAATATGTTCGGCCGGCAGAAGAAAATGATACCCATTTTGCCGCTGGATCTCAAATTTATCAGCAGAAGTGTATCGCTTGTCATCAGGTAAACGGCATGGGCATATCAGGTACTTTTCCACCGTTAAAAGGTTCTGATTTTCTGAAAAAGTCCTCGAAAAAAAGAATCATCGAGCAGGTGTTGAACGGATCTGATGGAGGAATTGTTATTAATAATGTAAGGTATAACTCTTCCATGCCGCCTCAAACCGACAATGTAACCGAAGCAATTGCTGTAGTGAATTATATCCTCAATGCTTGGGGGAACGATTATGGAAAGGTCTCCTCTCAGGATACAAAAGGAATTAAAAAAACAAATAAAAACAGACGTCGTATGATGATGCACAGAGGAATGAGTGGCTGTAATATGATGAAAAACAGAAATTGATTCATAGTAATGAAAATCAATCATATAAAAAACAGTATTCACAATTTAAATCAAAAAAAGATGAAAAAAATTTATTATTCAGCCAAAGGGAAAAAAGTTCCCTGTCTCAACAAGAGGGTTTTTGGCCTTACGGGAGCAATTCTTTTATTTATAGCTTTTGTAGCTACTCCGGTTTCCGTTCAGGCAATTCCAAGTTTTGCAAGGCAAACAGGGTTGTCATGTACCGTTTGTCATACCGTATTTCCGGAACTCACCTCCTTTGGAAGACAATTTAAATTAAACGGTTACACCATGACGAACATAAAAACCATTGTTCAAAAGCAAACCTCTTCTGATGATAAAAAGAGCAGAGAAATACTAAAGCTTTTAAGTATCTCTTCACTTTCAATGGCATTTAAAACAGGGTTCACCCACCTGTCAAAAAATCTGCCCGAAACCCAGAATAATAATTTTGAATTCCCACAATCGTTAAGCCTCTATTATGGTGGTGCAATTACGCCCCACATGGGATCTTTTATTCAACTTTCGATGGAGGCCGATGAGGGAACCTTTGGAATTGACATGCTTGATCTTCGCTATGCCAATACTACCCAAATGGGGAAATTATCCCTTTTGTATGGTTTTACTCTCGACAATGGCCCTATGATGGGAGATGTGTGGAATACGGCTTCCCCCTGGAGCTATCCCTATTCGGCTTCAGGCATTGCACCGGTTCCTTCAGCGGGAACAGTTGTTGAAGGTGGCCTTATGGGATCTGTGGGAGCAGGAACTTACGGGCTATTTGGTAATACGCTGTATCTCGGTTTTAGTGCGTATCGTTCTGCACCTTTCGGAACGGTTTTTCCGCCTAATAACACTTCATTAATGACCATTGATGGACTAAGTCCGTATTGGCGTGTAGCCGTTCAGCATCAATGGACAAAAAGTTATCTTGTCGTTGGAACGTTCGGGTTATCCACCAACCTATATCCGGTCGGCATCTCAGGGGCTACGGATAATTATACTGATTTTGGCTTCGATTTCCAGTATGAGTATTTTTTTGGAAAAGGGCAGTTAACTTTTCATAGTAGCTATGTTATCGAAAATCAAAAATATAATGCCAGTTACAGTACTGGTGACAGCCAATTTGCAACAGGAAAAATGAATTCTTTTAAAATGGATGCCAGCATTTTCTTCAGGAAAGGCTGTAAGTTTACCCTTGGGTATTTTAACTATCACGGTAGTACTGACAATATTATTTATGCTCCTGATTCTGTAACAGGAAGCCGGCTTGCGCTCCCAAATAGCAGTGGATTTCTGACTCAGGTTGATTTCCTGCCATGGGAAAACACCAAAATATCGCTGATTTACACGGCCTACAACAAATTTAACGGTGCAAAAGTGAATTACGATGGTTTCGACCGAAAAGCCGGGGATAACAATTCCGTTTATCTCCAGTTATGGTTTCTTTTCTAAAGAATTTAAAATTAACAAAATATCTAATTAACACATAAAAAAATGAAAAAATTGAAAAGCATAATGATTGCAGGAATTATTGGCATTACTGCCATTGCTACATCGTGTAGTAAAAAAACAGAAGTACTCAAAAAAGATGTAATCGCACAGGTCGTGGGAACTTACAAAGGAACACTCGCTACCGGAAGTGCAGAGTACGATGGTACAGCGGATGTTTCTGCCGTGAACGACTCAGTGGTCCAAATTCATTGCTACGATCAGAATGATTTCGACACCACTTTCGTGATGGAAATATACGAAGAGGGTGATTCGGTGATGCTATGTAATACAGGAGAAGATTTTTATAATCAATACGGCCACCATATGTCCGGCCGGCACCATATGACGGAAGATATGATGGGAAACATGGATAGTGACTGGCAACAGCATCTGAGCAACCAGCATCAATCGGGAGATAAACATTATGGCAACTTCGACATGAATAACGGTACCTTTAACTATTTATTTGAAATGGGGAATGGCACACAAACAAAAAAATTCTCAGGCAAAAGAAAATGAAACCTGATGGTTCGTTTTTGAGACTGATTTAAGTGGAGAAAAACATCGAGTTTTTCTCCACTTAGGGGTTGTTGCAAAATAAATTGACTGAAATATGCGAAGACATTTTGTTCAAGAACGAGGCAAAAAACGCAGGCATAGCAGCGCTACGGCGACTGTTTTTAACGAAGTTATTGGACAAAAAAGCGAGCAGATTCGGGCTATTTATTTCGTTACAACCCCTTAAATCAACCCAAAAGATTTTTTTCCAATAGAATTGCCTTAGGAAATAATATGTTATTTTCCAAATGGATATGCCGGTGTAAATCCTGTTCAAATTCGTCGAGTTTATTGTACAAGGCCCGGTAAGAAGGACAGGCATCTTCAGGAGTGGTATATCCATGGCTTAGGCGATTTATTTTGTCCATGCTTCCGCCAACGGTTACATGCTCAGATTCCAACGTTTTAATCGTATTTTCAACAGAGCCTGAAGATGATGGTCCCGTTCCGGTATTTTCGCGTTTGGCAACAGCCAGTTTTTTTATGGTTGGGAAAAGCAAAGTTTCCTCTTTTAGCATGTGCGCATCCAGTTCTTTGGCAATTGTTTCAAACAGAGCAGCAATTTTAACGACTTCCGGGTGATTTTCACCATGAACATTAGCAACCTTTCCACTAACGTCGTAAAGCATAGTTACAGATTCTTTTACATACTTGTGATGGATATTGAGGATATAATCGACCAGAAAGTCCAGATCCCAACGATTAAAATCCTGTTGCCTGTTTTTTGCCTGACTTTCTACCTCTTTAAGCGCTGTTTCCACTTCCTTTTCATCAATTCCCTTTTCCTCACAAGCTTCTTTGAGCAATTTTGCACCACCACAACAAAAATCTAATCCGTATTTACTGAAAACATCTGCTTTTCTGAAGTCTTCTGTTACAATTTCTCCGATTGTCAGGGGCTTATTATTGAATTTTAGTTTACTAATTTTGACTTCCCATATTTCAGGCCCTTCTTCAAGATATTTCCAGTCAAAGGTTTCGCCTCTTTCTGCTACCATTTGATAATAAAGGGGTTTGGGGTCATGATCGTTATGAATAACGAACGCCTCGCCACCGGATAAGGCATCAAATTTTTGAAAAATCGTAGGATGCTTTAGCCTCGGCTCTATTTGAGTTACATCTAATGTTTCCATTTCTGCTTATTTTAAGGGGTTGATAATAATTCTTTCACATGGCAAAAATAAGCAATTATTTTAGATAAAAGAGTAAAAGGTCTTTTATTCTTCTTTCGATAATAAAATTTATTCCCGCCTGGCGGACGGAAAATAAGCTCAAAAAAATATAAGTATTTTACTAAATTGTATAATAGTTTTTGTACCACCTGAACTTACTTTTGCCAATAGGTTGAAGACAATAAACGATTTAAAAGGAAAACATGCCAAATATAGCATTGTATATTAAAAACATGTGTTGCAATCATTGTATTATGGTTGTGACGGAAGAATTGTCAAAGCTCGGGTTTGAGGTTCAATCTATTGAACCGGGTAAAGTAGAATTGGTTTCGACAATTGATCATCACGATCGCAATGTGATTAATGGCGCACTTGCGGCTATCGGATTTGAACTGATCGATGAGAGAAAAAGTCAGATCATAGAAAAGGTTAAAACAGAAATTATTAAAGAGATTTATAGCGGAGAGAAAATATCTGAAAACATGATATGTCCCGAATATTTGTCACGCAAATTAGGATGTGAGTGTTCTTACCTGAGTCATTTATTTTCTTCTATGGAAGGAATAACAATTGAAAAATTTATAACCCTGCAAAAAATTGAAAGGGCAAAAGAGCTTTTGGTGTATGAAGAATTATCATTGGCAGAAGTTGCGGTTCAGTTGGGCTATGGTAGTGTCCGGAAGATGTCGAATCAATTTAAAAAAATTACCGGACTGACTCCGTTACATTTTAAAGAAATCCAGAAAAATAAGCGCATCTCGTCGAAAAAAGTTCTGAAAGCAAAAAAATGTAAATCTATCTCAAAATTTTATAACAAATAGTCATTTATCTCATGTAGCTTTGCCACGATAAACAGAAGTTATGTTGAAAAAACTTGGGTATATTATGTTTGCGGCTTTATTGATGCTGACAACAGCCGGCTTCGGTATGTCAGGGCATCTCTGCAATTGTAATATACAGATGTCATGTTCTAATGATTCGTCTGCAAAACAATGTTTTGATAGCCAATTTAACCATTGCTGTAATCCTGAAAAAGACACCATACTTATTAAAGATGATTTCACGAAACCTTCTGTTGATAAAACAAAAATCGTTGAACAGGACCTATTCGGAACAGCACTCGCAATGCTGATAAACGAATATCCTCGCGAAACCACACACCCCGATGTTTTATCAGACATCACCCCTCCGCCCGGAATACATTTATTTCTTTCAAAAATACAAGTTTACCTTTTATAGGCCGATCAAATCCGTTTGATACCTTTCCCCTCTTTTTCTGTTACACATTCACAATTAAAAAAGAGCGGTTTCCTTATAGGGATATCGTCAGGTGCTGTTCCATTTCGGTTATCAGTTTACCTGACAAAAAAAGCACAAAAAAATAGCTTACTAAATAGAAGGTATCCATTAACGGACTGCAAGACTTTTTTTTAAAAAAGGTTAGTAATAATCTTGTAAGTACTAATTATTTAACTTTGAAGAAAATAAAAATGAGAGACTGTAAAAAATTCAACTGTTTTGAAAAGGGGCTTGTCTGTGTCCCTGCTTCCGAACTCCCCCGGGTAGTTGTTGTGGGAGGAGGGTTTGCCGGAATAAACCTCATAAAAGTAATGAAAAATAGACCTGTTCAGATTGTTTTATTTGATAAAAACAATTTCCATCAGTTTGTGCCCCTGCTTTATCAGGTTGCAACAAGTGGCATTGAACCCGACAGTATTATTTTTCCATACCGTAAAATGTTCAGAAAATATAAAAATATAATTTACCGGATGGCTGAGGTTACAAAGGTGGATCCGGAGAGTAAAACCATAAGCACTTCCATTGGTGATATTTCTTACGATTTTTTAGTCATAGCCACGGGTAGCAAAACCGACTATTTTGGAAATAAAGACATTGAAAAATTCGGGATCGGATTGAAATCAATAACACAAGCCCTTGATATACGAAACCTTTTACTTCAGAACCTTGAGGAGGCCGTGCTCAGATGCATTGGGCGGGACAAGACGTCATTAAGCAGTGTGATGATTGTTGGTGGAGGAGCAGCAGGGGTAGAAATGGCCGGCGCACTATCCGAGTTTAAAAGGTATGTACTCCCGATGGATTATCCTGAGTTGGAATTAACACATGTGAAGATTATTTTAGTTGAAGGATCTGATCGTTTATTGCAATCAATGCCGGCAAAGCTATCTGAAAAAACATATCACTACCTGAAAAAGATGGGGGTGGATATCAGGTTAAATACAATTGTCAAAAATTACAGTCCCGACAAGGTGGAGTTTGCAGACGGTGAAACGTTAAACGTGTCAGCCCTTATCTGGACGGCCGGTGTTAAAGGGGAAATACTATCTGGCATAGGGAAAGAGAGAATTTCGAAAAAGCAAAGGATCGTTGTTGATGAGTATAATAAGGTTGAGGGATTAAACCGTGTTTTTGCCATTGGCGACATTGCTTTTATGAAGACTGACGGATACCCGAACGGACATCCTATGGTTGCTCAGGTTGCCATACAACAAGGGAAAAACCTTGCTGCCAATATGTTGTCGTCCATTAAAAATAAACCGTTGCGAAAGTTTAAATATACCGACAAGGGAACCATGGCCACGATCGGAAAAAAGAAAGCGGTGGCTTCTATCAAAGATGTTTCGGTTTGGGGCTTTACGGCATGGTTCCTCTGGTCGTTTGTTCACCTGATGAGTATCATGGGTGTGAGAAACAAAGTATTGGTAGGACTCAACTGGATGTGGAACTATTTTACTTATGATAAGGGCGACCGTGTAATTATTCGGAATAGCTCATTCACGTCGTTGAAAAAATCAGTACAATGAAAATATACGTCAAAAACATGGTCTGTGACCGGTGTATCACAGCCGTTACAAAAATATTCAATGATGCCGGATTCCGTGAAATGAAGGTAATACTCGGAGAGGTTACCGTAAACAAACCTGTTCCTTCCGACAAACTCGATTCAATTGAAACCAGCCTAAATGAGGTGGGATTCGAAATCATTGGCAATGCAAATAGCCGGTTGATTGACCAGATTAAAGAGATTGCCATGAAATATGTGTATGAACATTCCGAGGAAATCACAGTAAATTTTTCAGATTACCTGTCTGATTTTATGCACAAAGAATACAACTCCTTAAGCACGTTATTTTCATCCGTCGAAGGATATACAATTGAAAAGTATTTGATCAACCTGAAAATCGAACGGGTTAAAAAGTTGCTAATTTATGATAAAAAAACACTCAGTGAAATTGCTTTCGACATGGGCTACAGTAGCCTGGCACACTTGTCGGGTCAGTTTAAAAAAGTAACCGGATTCACCCCTACTTCTTTTAAATCGTTGCAGGCAAAAGCTAAAAGCAAAGAATAATCTTTAAACAACTGAAAATTATATAAAACTATTACGGAATTATGTAACGTCCGAGGCACGTGTAGCTTATATCTTTGTCGAACAATAAATCATTAAAAAATATTGACATGAAAAAAATACTGATTTTACTTAGCCTCGCTTTCATAAGCGGGGGAGCTTTTGCTCAACACGAACATGCTAAAATGAACCACGCTGAAAATGCTCGTTCCAAAATGCAATCAAAGATGACCGATAAATCCGCAGTACTTTCTCCTGTTAAGGTTGAACGTTCCGAAGCGGTAACTGCTATTATTACGAACTATCTGGCATTAAAAGATGCACTCGTAGCTGATAACAGCGGGAAAGCAGCCGATTACGGGAAACTATTGTTTGATGCTTTTACAAAATTCGACGTCTCAAAACAATTGAAAGCACAGCAAAAAGAATTGACTGATATTATTGAGGATGCCGGTGAACATGCTGAGCATATCTCGAAAAACAATGGAAACATTGAACATCAAAGGGAACACTTTGAAACCCTGAGTACCGACCTGAACGATTTGATTGCCATTACCGGTTCCGACCGTAATTTATATCAGATCTATTGCCCGATGTATAACAATCCGGAAGGGGCTACGTGGCTGAGTTCGTCGGAAACGGTTAAGAATCCGTATCTTGGCAATAAAATGGTGAAATGTGGAAATATCCGACAAAAAATTACCATTGAATAAAACAGATTAATTCAATGTATTGTTAACAACCATAAAAAACAAATATCATGATGCACTTTGGAAACATGTCCGGATGGGGAATGGGATTTTGGTGGATTGGCGGCCTGATAATGATGGGTTTGTTTATCTGGCTTCTCTATAGCGTTATTGACAGAAACCGGAACAATCAATTTCCCCAATCCTTTCGGGCTTCGGAAAGCCCTTTGGATATTCTTAAAAAAAGATATGCCAAAGGTGAAATCAGCAAGGAAGAATTTGACACTATATCGAAAGACTTGCTTTAAAGGTTTCGATCTATTCAAAATCATAATTGCTTAGGAAATAAAACAGATGAAATGAAAAATAATCAGGATAAAACAGATAAGACTATTCATGCAGGTTCAGAGGTAAGTTATTACTGCCCCATGCACTGCGAAGGTGACAAAACCTATGACCACCCCGGTGATTGTCCGGTATGTGGCATGCATTTGGTACCGCAGGACGGCTCGGCCCAATCTGCTCACGATATGCATAAACATCATCATCACGAAACAGAAGATGGACATAAACCGATATTCACACCCGAGAAGCATAAACAGGCAAAAACGGGCGAAATCTATTACTGCCCCATGCGCTGCGAAGGTGACAAAACCTATGACCATCCCGGCGACTGTCCTGTTTGCGGTATGCACCTCATACAAGAGGTTAATGTTGCTTCAAAAAAAGGAGCCGTTTATTCGTGCCCCATGCATCCTGAAGTGAAAAGTGACAAACCGGGGGCCTGTCCCAAATGCGGAATGGACCTGGTACCGGAAAAAGGGGTAGATAAAAGTGAGGAGGAAAAAGCTTATCTGAGCATGGCCAAACGTTTTTGGATTGCGCTGGCGTTGTCGCTTCCTGTTTTTGTCATTGCCATGTCCGGTTATATTCCGTGGTTGAATTTGGATAAAGTAGCACCGGAGAATTTTTGGCGATGGACGGAATTTATTTTGGCAACACCGGTCATTTTTTATTCCAGCGGAGAATTTTTTATACGGGGATGGAACTCTGTACGGCGATGGTCGCCCAATATGTGGACATTGATTTCGCTCGGTGTTGGAGCTGCCTATATTTTTAGCGTACTGGGCATGCTTTTTCCTGAAATTTTCCCG
Organism: Desulfobacteraceae bacterium; assembly: GCA_015486915.1. The sequence goes on along the minus strand of WFQS01000168.1, from coordinate 796 downwards.
ATACAGTTTAAAGATGCTCAAGGATATGTACACCTTTATTTTGAAGCCGCAGCCGTTATTCTTACCCTGGTCTTGTTGGGCCAGGTACTCGAGCTAAGGGCACACAGCAAAACCAATTCGGCGATTAAAGCGTTGCTAAACCTTGTCCCTCCGGTAGCAAGGGTCATCCGTAAGGGTGTGGAACAGGAAATTCCGGTTGAAGAGGTTGTTGTGGGTGATCTATTGCAGATACGGCCCGGAGAAAAAATCCCCGTGGACGGAACCATCGCCGAGGGTCATGCCGTGATTGATGAAAGTATGATTACCGGAGAGCCTATTCCGGCAGAAAAAGAGGTGAATAGTAAAGTAACCGGAGGGACCATCAACGGGAATACAACTTTCAAGATGAAAGCTAAAAAGGTGGGTTCCGACACGCTTTTGTCACAAATCATACACATGGTGAACGAAGCCAGCCGCTCGCGTGCACCTATTCAGAAACTGGCCGATGTGGTAGCAAAATATTTCGTTCAAATCGTGGTTTCTATTTCCATTATCACTTTTGTAGTATGGTATTTTGTAGGACCTGAACCGGCCTTGGTTTATGCTTTCGTCAATGCCATTTCGGTATTGGTCATTGCCTGTCCCTGTGCACTGGGCCTTGCTACACCCATGTCGATTATGGTGGGAACCGGACGCGGGGCACAATCGGGCGTACTCGTTAAAGATGCCAGTGCCCTCGAAGAAATGAGCAAGGTTGACACGCTTATTATTGATAAAACAGGAACCATCACCGAGGGAAAACCCAGCCTGAAATCCT
>WFQS01000167.1 GCA_015486915.1 Desulfobacteraceae bacterium | reverse complement strand
TTGTCATTGCCCTTAGAAAACACTTAAGGGAAAAAGGATTCTGGGAGGAAAAGCAGGAACCTAATCTCATACAATACTGTGACCTTGTGGCCATTGGAACCATTGCAGATATGGTTCCTTTAAAAAAAGAAAACAGGATACTCTCATGTGCGGGTATTAATGTAATGAAAAAAGGGGCAAGGCCAGGGCTTAAAGCATTATCACAGGTGAGCAGAGTTGAATTAACAGATATTGATTCAGATGATATTTCATTCAGGATTGCACCAAGGCTCAATGCTGCAGGAAGGATTTCCCATGCAAGGATCTGCGTGAATCTCTTATGCACAAATGACAGGATCACCGCAGAACAGACTGCAGCAACCCTTGACGGATTAAACAAAAAAAGACAGGAAACCGAACAGGGCATCATAGAGGATATTGAAAAAAGAATTTACAAAAACCCTGAACTGATTAATAAACCTGCAATTATAATGTATGACAGGTCATGGGTTCCCGGCGTTCTTGGTATTGCAGCATCAAAAACAGCCAAAAAATACTTTAAGCCGGTTATTCTTATTTCAACGGGTTCATCCCCTGCAGTGGGGTCGTGCAGGAGCATAGAAAATATAAATCTTTACCATGCACTGAATGAATGCTCCTCTATGCTTGAAAAATTCGGCGGTCATTTCATGGCAGCAGGTCTTTCCATTAAAAAAGATAAAATTAAAAAATTTTCAAAAGCATTTGAAAAAGAGATCGCGGAAATAATGTCAAAAAACGACTTTAAAAAAACACTGGTTCTTGACAGTGCCCTTATGCCCGGCGAAATAACTGAAAGCCTTATCAATGAAGTGGACATGCTCAGACCCTTTGGAACGGACAATCCGGAACCTGTGTTTTATTGTTCCGATCTTAAGGTGCAGTCCTCAGTGCAGATCGGTACAAGACACAGAAAAATGATTCTGGAAAAATCAGGCTGTATAGTTGAAGCCATGCAGTTCAATATTGAAAATCCTGAAACTCCGGTATATTTTAAAAAAATTGCATTTAAACTCAGAATAAACAGATTTGGCAGAAAAAACAGCCCGCAGATTATTATTATTGAGGAAGAATGATTTTTATCTTGAAACAAAGGCCTGTTTCAGATTATAAATACAATTAATTTTTAATCAGGTCATACAAACAATACATTTTTCTAAATATTCGGCTTATAATATAACGGCCATGAGGCCTGTCCGGTAAGTCTCAGACGGCCTCTCAACAGATAAGGATAGATTTATGGGCAAAGTATTTAATGTGGGAAGCAGGGAAGCAAAACTGCTTTCAAAGATAGAATCCTCCAAGGAAAAAGAAAAAAGACGTATACTTAATGCTTTACAAGACAATATTGATTCATTCAGCAACAAAGTATCAATGAAACTTGTGGAAACAGGACTCATCGAAACTATCAGCAAGAATTCCATTCAGGAACAGATCTCAAAATGTCTTGAGACCATGTGCCGGGCTGAAAGTTTTGATATTGATTTTCAGATTGCACCTTTCAGAAATATTGTGCAGAACCCAAATGTCGTGAGCCTGTATCTCACTGCTTTTGTTGTTGAAAAGCTGATCAATCATAAGGATGTTATTGATATTTTCGGCAGTGATGATGATATATATCACTGCATACAGCAGGAGACATCAAAACTTGTAGATTAGATAGACTTTTGTGTTTTCCTTTTTTCACTATAACTGCCATGAGGCGGATCTGAACTGCGTTACAGAGCCTCTCAACGAATATAGAAAAAGTATTTGTTACTTTGTCAAAATTGAGCTCTTTCTTATAAAAAAAAATTGTGTATGATATACAGCAATACCGAAAGCCTGCTGCATAATTTCGCATTTTGCAGCCACTCATTTTTCAATGTAAACTACATAAAAAACACATTATAATTCATATTTCAAAACATTTTTACCACTCCTGTTTCACCGCATCACTTCCTTATTTCACTGCATCACCTCTCTCTTATTATCATCCACACAAGTTTACTGTGGAAACAATCAAAAGAACAATTCAAACCTTAATCCTGTAACACTTTGTTATCATGTACAATCAGGAACAAAAATTGTAAATATCCGTAAAAAAAACCGGCCGGGCCATACTTTATGGAAAAAACCTTTCCAAATTTTTATTTTTCACCCTTGACAATATGATTTTTTATATATTATCTATATATGTCATATATAAAAAATATGACTTATAACTTATGAACCAATACAAAAAAATGATCAATATTCAATCCCTCCCAGTTAAATATAGTTTGTAAAAACGAAATATTTTTTTATTAAGACCGAAAAATTTTAAAATTTAAGCACAATGAATATTTTGAGTATTTTAACGGCACACTCAAAAATAACTTTACATTTGTATCAAAAATTTTCACATGGAGATTCATAAAAATTCCAAGGAGACATTATGAATGACTTTTTAAAAAAAATAAGGTCCGTCCAGAAGCCGACAAGACAGAGACAATCCGGAATAACAAGAAAAACTTATGATGCACGCAATCCTCCCCCCAATGAAAGACGTAAAATAATGGACAGAAGAACAGTAGCCATGGAGCAGATGGAAAAAAAATCAGAAATGTTTTCGGAATTTCTAAGAGACTCAATTCCAATTATAAGAGACAACATTTCCCGGATAACGTCATCCATTGAAAAAATAGCAGATATAAAAGAGACCGTATCAAAGGAAAAGATAAGAGAGCACAGGGAAATTGGAAATTTCTTTGAAAATTTAAATATAATCCTTGAAAAACAGGTAATCCCATCCATGAATATAAAGACATCCATGGATCAGAAGCCGGAAACTGCAAAAAAGCAAAATGAAAATTTCGGAAAATTTAAGTCTTTTGGCTTAGACGGCAATCATACAAAGGAAGATGTCCTGGAAATCATAAGGACCATGAGGCAAAATGGAGCAACATTTGCAGCAATAGCAGATTATCTTAAAGATAACGGCATACCGACCTTCTCCGGACGGGGAAAATGGCATGCCCAGACCATTCACAGACTTTATAAATAAAAAACAACTATTTTTTCAAACCCTTTTCAATGATTTCAAATGCAGACATAAGGGTCTGCTTAACAAAATTTTTGTCATTATTTAAGAGCCTTTTGCTGTCAACCCAGAGGACGACACCGGAATAGGTAGCCCATATTATATCAGCAAGGGCCACTGGATGCTTTTTAATAAAATACCCCTGATCAATACCCTCCTGTACAATTGTTTTAATTGCATTAAGCGCATCCCGGGAGGTTTCTTTTAATTGCTGTAAAACACTGCCTGATAAATTCCTTAGAGTTTCACCTGACTGTAAATGAAAAAGACTTATAAGCATTCTGGAATCATAATCATAAACATCAATAAATGTGTCCCGCAGAGCAATGAGTTTCTCTTCGGCATTCATGTCCTCTTTCAATACGAACTGATCAATTTTCTTTGTAAGATAGCCAAGGATATGAATGGACAGTGAGGTGTGCAGTTCTTCCTTGTTTTTGAAATAAAGATACAGGGTTCCGGGGCTTAACTCAGCCTCGGTTGCAATTTCCTCCATTGTTGCCCTGTTAAATCCCTTGGCGGAAAAAACAATCCTTGCAGCGTCCATAATCTCTTTACGTCTCTGTTCTTTTTCCCTTTGTTTTCTTTCCAGTATTCCCATATTAATACCTGTTATATTTTGAAGATAATTTATTATGTATTCAATGATTTATTAAATACATCTGACAATAAAAAATCGCAAGAAAAACTTTAAAAAAAAAATAGTCCTGATAATACGTACCAAAATCATCATTCAATTAATAAAATAGTAATGTAATAAAATCAGAATTAATACACCTTTCAATCTTATCTTGACAAGATTGAAATTCCCTGCTTATAGTTTTCAACAATAATATTTTTAATTTTTTTTTTACAAAGATTCTGATGAAAAATGGGGAGTAAAAATATGGCAAAACTTACACTGGATGATTTAAAAAACATCAGGGAGAAAGCATCTGAAAATTCATCTCTCAGCGGGAAAGATACAAATGTTAAAATCGTTGTTTATATGGGCACCTGCGGTATAGCGGCAGGCGCAGGTGAAATAATGGATACCCTTGTTGAAGAAAAGAAGGTATCCAAAAGAGATGACATTAAGATTGTAGCATCCGGATGCATGGGTATGTGCAGCACTGAACCAAATTTCAGTGTGGAAATCAAAGGAGAAGATCCTGTTGTTTACAAAAACATGAACAGGAACATGACGCGCCAGGTTTTTAAAAGGCATGTAATGAAAGGAGAAGTTCAAACAGGATTTGCACTTGGCAGAATTTAAATAAACCTGTAAATATTTAAATAAAACTGTAAATATAAGGAGAAATCATCATGGGTGTTAAAATTATAGAACGAACTGATTCAGCTTATTCATATCCTCTGCTTATAAAAAACCTTTTATCAAATTCGCTTATGCGATCTCCTGACCAGGAGATAATTTACCGGGATAAGATGAGGTATACTTACAGGGATCTGCATGCCCGTGTGGCAAAACTTGCCAATGCCCTTGAAGCCCTTGGGGTAAAACAGGGAGACACCGTTGCTGTAATGGATTATGACAGCAACAGATATCTGGAATGTTATTTTGCAATTCCCATGATGGGCGCCATTCTCCACACCGTTCATATCAGGCTCTCCCCCGAGCAGATTCTCTATACGATCAACCATGCAGAAGATGACGTGATTCTTGTAAATTCCGAACTGCTCCCCCTTCTTGAGCCAATTATAGACAAGGTTGAGACGGTCAAAAAAATCATTTTAATAAAAGAGACTGACAAAGACCCTGAGACATCCATCTCATTTGACGATGAATATGAATCCATGCTGAAAAATCAGGGCAGTGAATTTAATTTTCCGGATTTTGATGAAAATGCGAGGGCAACCACATTCTACACCTCAGGAACAACGGGAAATCCAAAGGGAGTTTACTACAGCCACCGCCAGCTTGTGCTGCACACCTTTGGCCTGATGACAGGCCTGTGCGCCTTTGATTCCCAGTCAATAATGAATTCAGGTGATGTTTACATGCCCTTAACCCCTATGTTCCACGTTCACGCATGGGGCATGCCCTATCTTTTTACCATGCTTGGAAACAAACAGATATATCCGGGCAGATACGAACCTGAAATGATTCTCAATCTCATTGTCAAAGAAAAAGTTACATTTTCCCATTGCGTTCCCACAATTATTCACATGCTTGTTAACTCTCCTGTCATTAACAAGGTTGACCTGTCAAACTGGAAAGTTGTCATAGGAGGTTCAGCACTGCCAAAGGGACTATGTACAGCGGCCATGAAGGCAAATATCAATATTTACTCTGCCTATGGCATGTCAGAGACCTGTCCCCTTCTTACAGTAGCACACATCAAACCCCATATGCGTGACTGGGATGAAGACAGGCAGATCGATATCAGGTGCAAGACAGGCATGCCAATCCCCCTTGTGGATCTTGACATCATCGATCCCATGGGCAATCCTGTACCCCATGATGGAGAGCATACAGGCGAAGTTGTTGTAAGGGCACCATGGCTCACCCAGGGATACCTGAAAAACCATGAAAAAAGTGAAGAGCTCTGGAGGGACGGATGGCTTCACACAGATGATGTAGGCAATATAGACAAAGAAGGATACCTTAAAATAACTGACAGGCTGAAAGATGTTATTAAAACCGGAGGAGAATGGGTATCATCCCTTGAGCTTGAAGATATAATAAGCCAGCACAATTCGGTAAGTGAAGCTGCAGCAGTGGGAATTCCCGATGAAAAATGGGGAGAGCGCCCCGTTATTCTCATTGTCCTTAAAGATGAATTCAAAGGGCAGGACCTTGAGAATGAACTCAAACAGGTTTTTGTAAAACAATTCGAGCTTGGCAATCTTCCCAAATACGGAATACCCGATAAAATAATGTTTGTTGATTCCATTGCCAAGACAGGAGTTGGAAAACTTGACAAAAAACTGATCAGAAAGCAGATTACAAAATAATTTACAAATTTTTAATTTACAAATTTTTCAAAATCGTGTTTTAACATTGACAGTTGCGGGCGGACCGGTATTTAGTTTCGGGTTTGCCTGCAACAATTCGCCTGCAATAAAATATAAAAATGGCATGATGCCACCCCCGGCTGACGGTGGAT
>WFQS01000166.1 GCA_015486915.1 Desulfobacteraceae bacterium | reverse complement strand
TTATTGTATATACCACTTCAGGCACAACAAATTCAGGCTCAATAAAAAATTTATTTTATACCGCCTGTCTCTGTCATCTGGACAAAAAGGCTGCGGGTTTCATCCATAAATTTCTTTTTTATGGCAAGTATATGGTCGATAATACTAAAAAAAGCTTTTACAACATCGGGGTCAAAATGGGTTCCAGTGGTTTCCCTGATAATGGCAAATGATTTTTCAATGGAAAAAGCGTCTTTATACGGTCTTTTTGAAGTCAGGGCATCAAACACATCTCCAAGTGCCACTATTCTTCCCACAAGGGGAATCTGTTTTCCTTTAAGTCCCAGGGGATAACCGCTGCCGTCCCATTTTTCATGGTGGGTAAGGGCGATAATCTCGGCAAGCCTGATAAAGCCCGATTTTGCTCCGGCCAATATCTCCCCGCCTATGGAAGCATGCATTTTCATTGTTGTCCACTCTTTATTATCAAGCTTGCCAGGTTTTAACAAAATTTTATCCGGAATACCGATTTTACCCACATCGTGCATGGGAGAAGCAAGAAGAATAGATTCTACACTTGTCTCGTTGAGACCCATTTTTTCAGCAATTGCTGCGCTGTAATGGCTCATGCGTTTTACATGGGCGCCGGTATCCTCATCCTTATATTCAGCAGCCCTGGACAGCCTCATAATTGTGTCAAAGGATGATTTTTTGATTTTTTCACATGATGAATAAAGCTGGCGTGTTCTTTTTTCCACTTCAGTTTCAAGCTCTTTCTGATAATTTTTCATGTGATCATGAAGGGCTTTTACCTTAACAAGAGATCGCACCCTTGCAGTGAGCTCAGTCTCATCAACGGGTTTGGATAGAAAATCATCAGCACCTGCCTCAATGGCTTTTACCCTGTCATCAACATTATTGAGAGCTGTTACCATGACAATTGGAATATGATGCGTTTCTTCACTGCTTTTAAGCTTTCCGGCAAGTTCAAACCCATTCATTACAGGCATCATGACATCTAACAGAATCACATCAGGAGGGGATTTCTTGATTATGTCAAGGGCCTGCCTGCCATCCTGTGCCAGGATCACATCATACCCGTGGGGAATCAGCAGGGCCTCCATTAAACGCAGATTGCTATCTTCATCATCCACCACCATGATTTTATTCTCTTTTTTCAGGATTTTATGTTTTATCATAAACTTAAATCCTCTGCAGTAAATGAAAAATGTTAAACTAAAACTTGTTTGTTTTTTGTCAACTCAATTGAAAGTATCAACTGGCAGTGAAAACCAGAAAGTACTGCCTTTGTCTTTGCCCGATTTGACTCCGATTTCCCCTCCATGGGCATCAACTGCAAGTTTACAAAAGGCAAGCCCCAGGCCATATGACTGCCTGATACCGGCATTTTTTGATTCAGCCTGTCCGAATTTATCAAAAATTTTTCCATGGAATTCTTCTGGTATACCGGGCCCGTTGTCTTTAACATAAATTCTTCCATGATTTTTTTCTTTAACAACATTAATAATGATAAAATCATTCTTTTCTGTATATTTTACTGCATTGACCACCATATTTATGATAACCCGTCTGATTATTTCAGGATCACAGAAAAGTTCCACATCTTTTTCCCAGGGCAGAAATTCAACCTGCTTATATTTAAGTAATGCTTCAATTCCATCAAGGGTATTTCGAACCAGTGCGTTGAGCTCGCATTTTTCATGTTTTAAAGGAAATTTTCCAGTTTCAAGCCTGTTGATGTCAAGGAGTGAACTTGTCATCAAGATAAGGGTGTCCACGGATTTACCCATACCATTGAGAAGTTTAACATCATCCTCATCCATATTTTCAGTGAAATCCATTTCAAATATATCAATTCCAGCCTTAAGAACCGTCAAAGGAGATCGCATATCATGGATAATCATGTGTGTCAGACCGTCTTTCAGGCGTTCCAGTTTTTCCAGTTCAAGGTTTTTTTCCTGCACCTGATCGTATAATTGCTTGGAATGCATGGCATTTTTTATTCGAATGGTTATTTCAGGCAAATCCACAGGTTTTGATATGAAATCAGTTGCACCGGCTTTAATTCCAGTCATAAGGTCTTCACGGCCGGACAGTGAAGTGACCATTATCACGGGAATTATTGCAGTTTCAGAATCTTGTTTTAATTTACGGCAGACCTCAAACCCATTGAGCCCGGGCATCATCACATCCAGAAGAATCAAATCGGGTAGATGTTCTTTTGCCATAACAAGGGCTTTATTCCCGTCTTCTGCAAGCATCACTTCATATTCAAGAGGAGCAAGTAATGCTTCCATTAACCGCAGGTTACGTTCCTCATCATCCACCACAAGGATAAGACCATGATCATGATTGAGCTTTTTGTCAGCCATACCGGGGGTATTTTCCGATACAGATGTTTCCATTATGGTTCTCCTTTTTATTTATTTGTATATTTGTTGAGAGACGGCTGGGCCAATCCCGCTACGCCTCCTGGCGGTTATTCTGTATTATTGGGTAATTGATTTCCCTGATCTGACTTTAAAAATTTGTAACAGTCCACAGTAAATCCGCGAATAGTAAACGTTTTACAAAAATTTTTTAATAACAGCGATAAATGATTCAATATTAATCGGTTTGGAAATATAGCCGTCACAACCTGCATCTAAAACTTTTTTTTCATCTCCTTTCATGGCAGAGGCTGTAACTGCAATAATTGGTATATCACAGTTTAACTTCTTTTTTATAATCTGAGTTGTTTCGTATCCATCCAACCCCGGCATCCTGATATCCATGAGAATCAGGTCAGGACATTCCTTTTTTACCTTGTCAATACCTTCCCTGCCGCTTGAAGCCTCAACGGTTTTAAAACCCTTTATCTCAAGAAGATCATGGAACAGCCTCCTGTTTGCAGAATCATCATCAATAATCAGAATTTTTTGATTCATTTCCTCTCCTTGTCCAGGACTCTCCTTGCCAGGGCATTGTTATTTTAAATATTAACATCCATAGTGTAATCAGCGCTGAATTATTGCGATAAATTAATGCAAAAATAATAATTTTTTTCATACGTCAACGCGGTAGTGTAATTAAGACCATTACGTCCTGTCAGGAAGCAGTATATAAAATCTGCTGCCTTTGCCGGGTCCGTCACTTTCAACCCAGATCTTTCCTCCATGCATTTTCACATAGTGTTTTGTAAGGGGAAGTCCAAGACCGGTCCCTTTTGTTTTATCTGAATATCCATGATTTACCTGATAAAAATTATCAAAAATCCTTTGACCTGATTCATTGGAAATCCCAATTCCAGTATCTTCAACACAGATAACAACGGCTGGCAGTTTATCCGTCTCATTTCTTCCACATTGGCATTTAAAGTCTTTTTGAAACTCTTTTTTAAAGATTTCATAGTCCTCAACATAATATGTTGACAGGGATATTCTTCCCCCCGTGGGCGTAAATTTCACGGCATTTGTATTCAGGTTGTACAATATCTGTTTAATTATTTTTTCATCGGCGTAGATTTTTCTTTCTAACAGTTTTTCAGATCCCCTGAATTCAAGCTTGATTTGTTTTTGCAATGCTTTTTCACTTACCATTGCAAGGCTTGTTTCCACGAGATGATTTATATCTGCAAAATCAGGTTTAAAAGGCATTTTTCCAGCCTCAATATTTGAAATGTCAAGGATCTCATTGATCAGAGATAAAAGATGCTGTCCGCTTTCAAGTATATCTTTAACATAACCTGACTGCTTTTCATTGAGCTTTCCAAAATATTGTTTTTCAAGTACCTGGGAAAAACCGATAACAGCATTTAAAGGAGTTCTTAGTTCATGGGAAATGCCTGCAAGAAAATCCGATTTGGCGGCATTTGCCTCTTCCGCTTTTTTTAAAGTCTTTTTTAGATCAGCAGTACGGTCTTCTACTTTTTGTTCAAGTTCCTTATTTAATGTGGTAATTTTTTCATTTAGCAGGAGAAGCTCTTTTTCCCTGGACTTTAATTTTGTAATATCTGCAAATATTGCAAAACAACCGGTCTTTTCACCTTTTTCATCAAATATAGGCGATGCACTGATCTGACAGGGTATCTCGTTACCGTCCTTTTTTTCCAGGCTGAGATAAAAATTTGATACCAGTCCCATCTCCCTTTTTTTTATCTCACTTTTAAATATTTTAATATCATCATTAAAGATAAAAACTTCGGCAGAAATTCCTGCAGCTTCAGCACGTGCAACACCCAGCATATCGCTCATGGCTGAATTGATTTCAATTATCCTGTATTTGTTGTCAAGAATCCAGAAGCCCTGGCTTGAAGTTTCTATAATCTGTTTATTTCTTGACTCACTCATTTTGAGAAGGCTTTCAGCTTTCCGTCGTTTTTCATCTGTCCTGAGTGCATCGATAATATGGGCACAGGTTATCATAAATGGATCGAGATATTTACATATTGTTTCATTGTACCCGCCGGGCCTGTTTGCCATGCCAATCACCCCGGTTAATTTATTATTATTGAAAATAGGAATACCGAGGAATGAATTCAGGGGAGGGTGCCCGTGGGGAACTCCCATACTTCTGATATCCGATGGCGGATCATTGGCAATTACCGGTTTATTCGAAGTCATAACAGCTCCATACAGGGTATGCATTTTCCTGAATTTAAAGTCCGGGTCTGCATTTTCTGCACAAAAAGCTCTGTTCTCCTCACTAAGGGCAATATTTGTAATGGCATGTGCTTTTAAATAGGGTTTGTTTTCATTATCCTGCAGTGTTTCGCCAATAAACCCGTATTCACTCCGGGTTAATTCCAGGATGGATTTCAGTAGGAAATTAAATGACTTATCTAAATTTTTATTGGAAATAAACCGGGACTGTGCCCTGTTTATTGTATCTAATAATTCATTGGCCCTGACAAGGTCACGGGTTTTTCTCTGTACGCGTTCTTCAAGGGTGTCTCTTAATTTTCTGTCGTTTTCCACACCCCTGTTTAATATGGAACGGCTGATCCTGATAAAGAAAAAAGAGCCCAGCAATACAATAAAAATTGAGGCTGTAAGGCCTTTTACGGCCGCAATTATAAATTCAGATCTTATTTCTGACAGATCGATTTTTACAACAATTCCATAATTTAATACAGCTACTGGTTCGTAAGCTGCCAGAACGGCTTTCCTCCTGTAATCAAGGCCTGTCATGATTCCTGATTTGCCTGACAATGCTAATCTCATTGGACCTGGCTTTTTTAAATTACAGGAAATCACAGTATTTCGATCTACACCCCTGGATGTTTTTCTGTACAATAATACAATATTTTCACCGCTTTTTCTGCCTAAAAGACATTCACCGGTTTTATCAAATCCATTGACTATACTCTGGGCATTTATAAACTGAGCCAGGGTTGCACTGGCTGAATCATGATCCTTTATTCCATGTTCCGCCATGGCTTCCATAAGTCTTGCGTTGCTTTGTGCTGTTATCTTCAACCAGTGGAGCTCGTCCTTTATCTCATAATTATAAAGGATTATAATCGTTGCAAACGTTCCGGTAATGGAAACCATCAGCATAATCGCAATGAGATATATGAATCGTTTTTTTTCTTCCATATGCCTGTTTTTTATTCCCTTTTACCAGCGGTTAGCGGTTAAGAGGAGTTGAAGTAAAAAATATTTTATCTGTACGTATGATTATGGGCATAACAGGGTGGACAGCTTTTGCTACGTTTTCGTGTCAGGATAAGATTTTAATACTCAAAAGACTCCAATGTCTTACTGTGTTTAAAAATTATAATACAAGTAATTAAGATCAATTGCAACGTTAAATGCAAATCTAAATTTGTTGCGAGGCGGCAGGGACAGGGCAAACCGGATCAGTCTCATGGCCGTTATGTGAATTCTGCGTAACGACCTGAGCGTTTGAGGTCTTAATTTGTATTTTGCGGAATTTTACGGGAATTAGATTGTTATTCATCCAGAACTTCTCTGATAATTACTGCAAGGTCTTTTTTTGAGAAAGGTTTCTGAATAAATTGAACGCCCTCATCAAGCACTCCCTGGTGGGAAATGGCATTGGCTGTGTATCCTGACATGAATATCCTCCTGAGATCAGGATAGAAGGACTGCAAAGTATCTGCAAGTGCAAGCCCGTTCATTTCCGGCATTATAACATCTGTAATAAGCAGGTGAATTTTCTTTTTATGTTCCCCTGCAAGTTTAATGGCAGACTTAGGTGTATTTGCGGCAAGGACAGTGTAGTTAAGCGATTTGAGAATTTTCCCGGTCAGTTTAAGTATCTGCTTATCATCCTCCACAATAAGGATTGTTTCCCCGGAGCCTGATGGAATTTCAGTTTTTTGTTCTTTTTGAATATCAACTGCTTTGTCCTCATGCCGGGGCAGATAAATTTTTATGCTGGTTCCTTTACCAGGCTCGCTGTAAACGTTGATTAACCCTTTGTTCTGTTTGATTATGCCATAAACCATGGATAACCCGAGTCCAGTACCCTTATCCACATCTTTAGTGGTAAAAAAAGGCTCAAAAATCTTTTTCATTATTTTTTTATCAATACCACAGCCGTTGTCGCTTACGGTGAGCATGACAAATTCACCTGGAATAAAGCCCGGGTGGTCGTTACAATAGGCTGAATCAAAAATTTTTGTCGCTGTTTCAATGGTAATTTTACCTGTTCCATCAATGGCATCCCTTGCATTAACGCAAAGATTGGCGAGAATCTGGTCTATCTGGGAAGGATCCATTTTAACAGGCCAGAGATTTTTTCCCGGCAGCCATGCAAAATCTATATTTTCTCCAATGAGGCGACGCAGCATTTTGAGCATGCTATCAACATTTTCGTTCAGATCAAGCACTTTTGGTGCGATGGTCTGCTTTCTTGCAAAGGCCAGCAACTGCCGGGTAATATCTGCTGCACGTCCTGCTGCCCTGAGGACCTCATTGAGATCGTCATGCAGGGGCTCTCCAGGCTTTATATTAGTCAGTGCAAGTTCTGTGTAACCCATGATAACGTTTAACGCATTATTGTAATCATGTGCCACACCGCCAGCAAGACGTCCTATGGATTCCATCTTCTGTGCCTGGTTAAACTCCGCCTCCAACAGGATTTTTTCTTTTTCTGCATTTTTTTCTGCGGTAATGTCCCTGTTATTTCCCCGCCTGCCGGCATAGTCTCCATTGTCATCAAAAAGGGGAATGCAGTTATGCTCCAACCATATCTCTTTACCAGCTTTTGTAATAATTGGAAATTTCATTGAAAAGGCCGGTAAAAATTGTTTTTTTTCTTCAATAAAATAATGATGGCGCACCTTTTCAGCATGATCGGGTCTGACCATTTTGAACACCAGCTGTGGATCAGATATAAATTCTTCTCTGCTGTAACCGGTAATCCGTTTACAGGATGGCGAAATATAAACAAATTTTCCATACTGATCCACCCAGTATTCCCAGTCAAAGGTATACTCTGAAAGCAGACGAAATTTTAATTCACTTGCCATTAAAGCTTTTTCAGCCTTTACCCTTTTTAATTCACATTGCTCTAATTCCTGAATTTTTTTCTCTAACTGCTCATAAGTCAGTTTATCTGACATGACAATGTCTCCTTTAATAACCGCCATGAGACGGATCTGTCGGATATGTATCTGTACCGGAACCGTCTCACAACAAATTTAAAACAGGAGTAATGTTTTACACTCTGTTTTTTATAAAAGGCCATGAGGCGGATCTGGATTCTTTCAGGCAGCCTCACAACGAAAATAAAAAGAGCATCAGTTACTCTGCCAAAAGTAAGCTCTTTCTTATAACTGCTATAAGGCAGATCTGGTGACTCTCAGACTGCCTCTCAACAGATATTGAAACTCTTATTTTTAAAGGAATTTAGCGAGAGTTTCTTATAAAAAAGATATATTAATATTAATGTATTGTATGTAGGGAAATCTTGATTATTCGTGTGGGGATTTATGAAAAACAGCAAAGACAGCGAATTATTGCATTGTGGTCACACCATGACGAATGGCAAATTTTACAAGACCGGGAATATCTTTTATCTTAAGTTTATTCATCATCCGGCTCCGGTAAGTGTCAATGGTCTTAGGGGACAGATAAAGAATTTTCGCTATCTGTAAGCTGGTTTTCCCTTCAACAACCATCTGGAGGATTTCTTTTTCGCGCAAACTAAGTCTGTCAACAGGATTTTGAATAAAACCGGTCTGCTGCCGTGCATATTGATCAAAAACTCTATCTGAAATACTCCGGCTCAGATATTGGTGTCCGGTATAAACACTTCTCACCGCCTGTACAACCTCTTTCCCGGCTGATTCCTTGACAAGGTAGCCAGCTGCTCCTGCCTTGAGACTGCTTGCTATATATTCTCTGCCGGTATGCATGGAGAGGATAATCACCCGGGTATCCGGACAGGCGTTCATTACCTGTTCCGTGGCCAGGATACCATTTAGTTCCGGCATGGAAATATCCATGATTACAACGTCAGGGAATAATTGCAGAATCTGCTTTACAGCTTTTTTACCGTTATCTGCACATCCTGTAATTTTAAAATCATATTCCGATTCAAGAAGGGAACAGAGCCCGTCCCTGACCACACCATGATCGTCTGCTATAAAGAGTTCAATAGTCATATTGCACCTTTGTTTTCATAAATTCCAATATCGCTGCATTTTTCAGTGACAAATCAACCTTGATGCAGATCCTCTGGTCTTTTTCTTTCCACAATAATTTTTGTTCCGCTGTTTTTTGATGATGTCATGATAAAATCCATGCCAATGGCAACTGCTCTTTCCTGCATGCTGGTCAGTCCCCATCCATTGCCTTTGCCTGGCAGGTTTAATTTTTCCGGGTCAAAACCTTTTCCATTGTCTGCAAATGTCATCCTGTCAAATTTATCATTGCTCTCAAATGTCATGGTTATCACATCGGCTTCTGAATGTTTTGCCGCATTGGTCATTGCTTCCTGAATAATGCGGAAAAGGGCAGTCTCCATTTTTGATTCAAGCCTTGGAACAAATTCCGAGCCTTTAATTTGAGTTTTAATATTATAACGGGTTTCAAATTTTTTACAATACGTGCAAAGTGCTGCCACCAGTCCAAAGTCGTCCAGAGCTTCAGGCCTTAAATCTACCATCACATCCCGTATCTGCTGAAAAATTTTACTGGTTAAATCCATACAGTCTGACAACCTGCCGCTAATTTTTTCATATGATTCAGGTGACAGCAGGTTTTGTATTATAGTGAGGTTTATATTAAGGGCTGTAAGGTTCTGACCCACACTGTCGTGGAGGTTCAGTGCCAGTTTTCTTTTTTCCGCCTCCTCTATCTGTAACTGTCTTAAGGCAAGCGACCGGAGCTGTTCTGCCGATTTTTTTAAAGCAAGCTGGTTTAATTTTTGATGTGTGATATCACAAAAAACCGTTAATTTTGAAATTGTACCATCGGTATTGAAAATTGGTGAATTTTCAACAAAATACCAGTGACTGTTATTTGGGTCTTCAACTTCGTAATCAGACTTTTTTTGTTGTCTGATCTTATCAAAAACACACCATGGGCACTTTTTATTTCTGTTGTATATGGCTTTATAGCAGATCTCGCCAAAAGCATCATGCCCTGTTTTTTCAATCATGGCACAATTCATATATTCGATGCAGTAATCATGTGAGCATATATAAGCAGCACCTTCCATGGAATTTATAATGGTTTTATATTTTTTTTCGTTTATTTTCCGGGCATTTTCAGCCAGTATGTGCTCTGTTATGTCCTCTCCAATGGAAATCAGCATATGTTTCATTTCATCTTCACTGTCATACATACCAGATGTCTGCCATGATATAATTCTTTCATCACCTTGTTTTGTTTGAATGGGATTTACATATGAATTAAATTCACCCCCCCATGCTCTTTTCCAGACATTGTCCATCTCATCGTAAATATCAGGTTTAAAAAATATTTCAAACCAGTCCCTGCAGGCTACTTCATTCCACCTGTAACCCGTAATTTTCTCTGCCCCTCTGTTAAAAATTTTAATTCTACGATTTTTATCAAGACCAACGATTATTGCACTGCTTGTATTAAGGATTGTTTCGATAAATTCTTTCTGCTCCTGCAACTCTTTAAAGACTTTTGTACGTCTGGTAATTTTCCTTGTACACTCTGTAAAAGCATGTGCCAAAGATGCTACACTGAAAACATTGCTGTGGGGCGGACAGATGCCAGCTTGTATATATCTGGAAATACTTTTTAATTTTGTTTTAATTTTAACCATTTCAGCCCTAGTCCGGTGAGAATATCCGGTTTAAATTTCATAAAACGGCCATAAGGCCGATCTCAACTGCGTTACAATGCCTCACAACAAACATAAAAAGAGTATTTGCACTTCATCAAAATAGAGCTCTTTCTTTATAAAAAAAGTATTTGTAAAGCAACATGTAACTTTCATTTTTAGTCAGAATTTTTGATTCTTTGAGGCAATCCGGGCAAATCCTAGTCAGCCTCATGGCCGTTATAAAAAAAATTAGAATTGAAACAGTTTAAGATATTTATAGTTTTTTTGTCCTGTTTAGAGATGTGTGCTTTGAGTTGATCTGTTAAAATTTGAGTGCAGAGCATTTGTATGAAGGATCGTGAAGGTCGAAGCAAAAGTCATGGTATTCATCAATCATGTACTGAATTGTCTGACGTTGCCGATTGGTTTTCAGTCCTCCTGTCAGAATTATCCTGCATCTGCGACATGATGAATTCAGACAGAGCCGTGATGGTAAGACTTGGATTGACGCCTAAATTGGCCGGCACCACAGATCCATCGACCACAAACAGATTTGGGTAGCCGAATAGTTCGCCATTCGTCTTTACAACACCTTTTTCAGGAGACTCACCCATGCAACATCCGCCAAGAATGTGGGCGGTGGCAGATACATTAAAAACAGCCTCTTGAATAGAGGTTAAGGGGATACCGTCCATTTTTTGGGCGAGACGACGAGTGACTTCATTTGCAATGGGTATATAGGCCGGCACCCGTCGAAGCCCTTCAGGTACCGTTGAGTTTATACTGTATCCTCCAAACCGCCACCATCTGGGCTTATATTCGAGCTTCAGGTAGTTCTCATCTGTCTGCATCGCCAGGACAATCGTTGTGGAAGATGCCTTGCCAAAGGGCCACAGGAGTTTTACAAATTGCACTGGATGTCGGATAATATTTCCCAGGAAACGAACAAACCGTGGGATTTTCCCACCTCCTCCTGTCATGACGGTCAGAATGTTCAGCAGTACGTCGGACCCCCTGTTGTAACGGACCATCTCAATATGCGTCGTATCATCAGGATAGATACCAGACGTAATAGCTATCTGGTCATTTCAGTCTATTTCCTTATCATGGGATTTGACACCAAGCATTGCCTCTGAGTTTGTCCTGACAAAATTGCCCAACTGGTCGGAAAGATCCGGAAGCAGACCTTGTTGCCTGCATTTCATCAAGAGCTTAACAGATCCCAGAACACCTCCGCTGAAAACAGCGCCTTTGGCCCGGAAGGTTTTTTTGGGTTTAACGATACCAGTAGATTTTCGAGTATAGATCTCATACCCGCCATTCTGCGGTGCCACACCTATAACTTCTGTTTCAGGAATAATATTCACCCCCAAACCTTCTGCCAGATGCAAGTAGTTTTTATCCAAAGTATTTTTTGCGCCACTTGGGCAGCCCACCATGCAGGACCCACAGAAATCACAACCAGTACGGTCTGGTCCTTTTCCGCCAAAATAGGGATCCGAAACAGTTTCCTTTGGCTTGCCAAAATATATGCCTACATCATTTTTATGGAAGGTATCTTCACCACGAAACTCTTTTCCTACCTCCCGGAGGCATTTGTCTGCCTTACCGATCTGGGGGCAGGGATTGACTCCAAGCATCTTTTGTGCTTTCTCATAACAGGGCATCATTTGATCTTTGCAGTTTTTAATCCCCCACTCCGGACGTTCAAACACTTCATCCGGAGGAATCAGCAGCTGGTTGGCATAAACCAGACTGCCGCCGCCGACACCGCCGCCATGAAAAATCAGGACATGTTTGAGCTGGGTAAGGTTCTGGTAGCCGTAGCAGCCCAATTGTGGCAGCCATAAGTATTTTCTGATGTTCCAGCTGGTTTTGGGGAAGTCCTTATTGTCCCAGTGTTTGCCTTTTTCAAAAACGGCCACTTTATATCCCTTTTCAGCCAGCCTTAATGCAGAAACACTGCCGCCAAACCCTGAACCGATAACAATATAATCATAGTCAAATCCTTTGTGACTCATGAAAAGCCTCCAAGTCTTTTCATCTGCCCGCTATGAACGAAAAAAATCCGATTTTATCACCTTTAACCAAAATTTTGCAGTCGCATATAGTGAATGGAAAAAAACGGAGAAAACAAAAAAGGCCTTCAATGATGATTGGCTCTCATTGCAACCGCCAAATCTCAGAAAATTTTATCTATATACCTTCTAAGATGACCATAGATTACTTTCTTTCTATATTTGGGAATCCATACCAGATGATACTTGCAATCCCAAGTTGCATGGTTTAATTTTTGGTTGTTGTTCATTGAAAGCCTCCTTTGCTGTGGTCTTTGAGCATTCACAGTTTAGGAGACTTTCTTATATTCCTGCAAATGTCACACTCTGAGAGTCTCCCCTGCATAGCCGGGGTTTACCCCTTTATTAATTTTAATAATACGCCTGCTATTAATAACAAAAGCTAAATTATTTACGTAATTATTTTATTTATGCGACTGTTTTTGGATACAGATATTTTTAATCTCTGCATATGATTTAAGCAGGTACAACAAGTAGGGCAATAATAAAAAATGCAGCTCCCATGAGCATTACCGCCATGCAATATCCCATAATCTGTCTTGCTTTTAATCCTGTAAGCCCTAACAAAGCAAGTGCCCAGAAAGGCTGAAAAAGGTTTGTCCATTGATCTCCATATGCGAGTGCCATTATTGCCTTTGGCAATGATACACCGAGTACGTGTGCAGCCTTGACAACTACAGGACCCTGGACTGCCCACTGTCCCCCGCCCGAAGGAACGAATATATTTACAAAAGCGGCACTGATAAAGGTAAAAACAGGATAAGTGTATTGGTTGGAAATAGCAACAAACCATCCCGCTATTATGACAATGAGCCCTGAGAATTTCATCATCCCCATTATTCCTGAATAAAACGGGAACTGCAGAATAATGCCTGAGCATCCTTTTGTACCTTCATTAATTGCCTTTACATAATTAATAGGGGTTTTGTGAAGGATAATACCAAGAAAAAGAAAAGTGAAATTAACAATATTCAGGTTAAGCTTAAATCCTTTAGTTGCGAAATACCAAACAACAATGGCCATTCCTGCAATGCCTGTCATCAGGCTGAGTACCATACTGTTTTCAATTCTGGCGGCAAAAGTATTTTTTCTCTTCTCTTCAGATTCATTGGGTTTTTCTTCTTCCAATAGTTTATCCAGATCAGGAATTATCTGATTTATGGGGATAATTTTATCAGGATCAGAAGGGGTAAGCAGTTTAAAAATATATGGCAGAACAAGAATGCAGAATATTGCAACAACTATATTTAGTGGACTGAACAGAGTCTTTGATACCGGAATAATGCCTATCTGGCTTTCTAAAAAATGACCTTTGGTCGCAACGAGGAGAGGGGCAGACCCGGACAGACCTCCATGCCATACAGCAAGGCCGGCATATCCTGCAGCACCAAGCAGTGGATAATGCATTGGTACTTTGTTTTGATATCCTCGAATGCCCACCTCTCTTGCCATAAGTGCACCGACAATGAGGCCTAAGCCCCAGTTAATCAATCCTGCAATAATGGCTACCAGGGCAACCAGAGCTACAGCTCCACTGCCTGTTTTCGGAATGTTGGCCAGTTTATCAATGACGAGTTTTACAGCTTTGGTAGTTGCCAGTGCATATCCTGTTACAAGAATTAAACACATCTGCATGGAAAATTTAAGAAGAGCCCAGAATCCTTTATGCCAGAATTTACACATATCAAACAAATTATGATTGGTAAATATGATTCCCAGTATCATAGTGACAAAAGTAAGCAAAATAGCAAATAGAAAAGGGTCTGGCATATATTTTTCTGCCCATCCTGAAAAATATTCTCCCATTTTTTTGATCATAACAACCTCCTTGAAATATGAATAATATATTGTTTGGTATATTAACGAGACAATCCCGCTATTTGACATGGCGAAAATGGTTCATTTAGACCAACCTTGTATTTAATATTACAAACTTCTCAAACAAAGACGAGTGCTGCTTCTTTTGTAAGAATCCTCGATTTTTTTAAACAGACCAGGAACAAAAATTAGATCAGCCTTATGGTCGTTATTTCGAATTGTACGCATAATATTTTCCAAATAATAATTCTTTTATGTAAAGCCTTTAATTAAAGGCAGTAGTGCCCTGAAATCTGAAGTCCCAGCCCTGTTCAAAAGTTCAAAAATAATCATTTCAGTGGAACTTATCACAGCACCTGATTTCTCAAGACGGTTTATCCCTGTTTTCCAGTTAAATAAAGTTCTGGAACCCACAGCATCTGCAGCTATATGCACCTTATAGCCAAGGCGAAGAGCGCTTGCGCCTGTATGAAAGATACATACATGTGTCTCAATACCAGTTATGAGAAGAGTTTTTTTACCAGTTTTTTGTATGGCAGAATAGAGCCCTTGATTCTCAAAACAGCTGAATTCCAATTTATTAAGTATTATTGGGCTTTCAAGTTTATCATATAACTCATTAATGCATGGACCAAGCTTTTCTTTGTTATGTACGGACAATATTATAGGGATGTTTAGTTGATTTGAAGTCTGAATTAAAGCTGCAGTATTTTTTATAATTTTTTCTTTGCTTTTACACAGGTCAACCATTTTTTTCTGAATATCCACGATTAGGAGTAAACAGTCATCTTTGTTTAAAAATTCGTCGTATCTTGTGGATATTTCCATTACTATTATCTCCTGCTTCATAGATTTGATCTGTAAAATGATCTTTTAAATTAACATGTATTGATGCTCTTTTAAGTAATTATTTTCAGAAATAAATTCACTCGATAGTTTTATGTTTCAATATTGCAGGTGTTATCCGACCGGATATGCAAGACGTCGGACATGCAACATTCAGGTTATCTATAATGCGGGATATCAGATAAGGCAAGAAAATAAACCGGTCAATTTATAATTTTGGTTAATTTTTTTCGGCGGCCATACAAAATCTATCCTCCAATGAGGCACCGCAGCATTGTCAGCATGCTTTAAACATTTTTATTCAGATAAAGCGCTCTTGGTGCGATGGTCTGCTTTCCTGCAAAAGCCAGCAGCTGCCGGGTAATATCTGCTGCACGTCAGGTTTACCTGATGATCTCATAGAAATCGTCATGCAGGTGTTCTTTATGTCTTATATTAGGATCGGAGATGAAATAAGTTGAACAGAAATGGCGCAGAATTCCTACCCCACCCCATGTAACAGGAGAGTATTAAAGGTTGCATACTCAACGTATTCGGCCTTTGATGCAACGAAATAGATGGGCCGGTGGGATCCACAGTGGGACAGATGGCAAATTTGATAAAGTAACAGATGTTCTTTTTATGTTTGTCAGAATCTTTGATTCCTTGAGGCAGGTCTGTCTGGGCCAATCCAGATCCGCCTCATGGCAGTTATAAGAAAGAGCCCACTTCTGACAAAGCAACTGATGCTCTTTTTATGTTCGTTGAGATGCGCCGTAGCGCCGTTCAGCTC
>WFQS01000165.1 GCA_015486915.1 Desulfobacteraceae bacterium | reverse complement strand
GTGCAGTTTAAGCCATGATCTGGCAGAATTTCTTTTAAGTGCCGGGTTTAACAGGGTAAAGGTTTTAATAAACGGCTTAAGTGTATGGAAAAAAGCGGATATGCCCCTTGAATCAGTGGATACTGAAGCGCAATGATTCATCTCCGATCCTTAAGGAAAATGATTGATGGAAAAACAGAATACAGACTATTACGGGAATAAAAACAAAATTTTATCTGAAAATGTTCCTCAGACTTTTTCCGGGCATTCCCGTGATATTGAAATGGAGGATTTGTCCGGTTCAGCAAATTTTTCCGCCATTGTTTTAAATTTTATCACTTCAAAAAAATTCATAAGAGCCGCCATGATTATCCTCGGTGGCATATTTATCAGCGCAAGTGTTCCAAAAATATTAAATCCGGAAAAATTTGCTGAAATTGTTTTTAATTATCAGATTTTACCGGGTATATGGATCAATATCCTTGCAATTGTGCTTCCATGGCTTGAGCTTGTAACAGGACTCTGTCTTGTGTTTGATCTTTTTGCTCCGGGAGCTGTAATTGTTGTTAATCTGCTTTTAATGATATTTGTCTGTGTGCTGGTCTATGATCTTGCAAGGGGCATAGATGTGAGATGCGGCTGTTTTTCCACTGATATTCATGCAGGTCCTGCAAATTTTCTCTACATCTTCCGTGATATGGGATTCTGGCTAATTGGTGTTTTTCTTTTTTTTACAGTCTCTGGATGATATATAAAAACGTGGGAACCCGGCTTAAGGTTTTTATCTTATTGAATTTAAACAGGAGTTGTCTTGAAAATGTGTTAATGCCAAGGTGGGACATGTAAACGCAGCCCTTTGGTTTAAAATGGGGAAGGTTGTATCTTGCAAGTTTCAGAAACGAGGGATAATGGTGTTTTGGAAGATTTTCATCCATGATAAAATTACATGAAATTTCAATGTTTTCATAAAGGTCGTTTATCTTTTGAATTATCTGAAAGCCTTTTTCAACTTTGGCTTCTGTTATGGGCTTTCCAAGGAAATCCAGGGTTTCCTGGTCGGCTGATTCAAGCCCGATATTGATATATGTGTACCAAGGGGAGGCATTCAAGGCCTTGAAAAGTCCCTGGTTTGCGCCACTGTCCGCCTTTATCAGGGCGTCAACGCTTCCGAAAAGAAACAGGTTGGCTCCCTTCATGAACGAATGTTTAAAATTAAAATCATCATAGGCCTGTTCTGCGGCAAAAAGAATAAGATCTTTATCAGCATTTAATGCATCGTGCTGTCCGAGAAAAATGGAATTGTAATTTACAATATCTCTCCCGTAAAAAGCCTTTAGCTTTTTAATTTCATTTTTGATATCCTGTCTTGTTTTCTGTGTAAACGGTTTTCCTGTTTTTATTCTGCAGAATCTGCAGTTGTAAAGGCAGCCCTTTGAAATGGTAAGCGGTATAACATCGTAATCAACGTGCCTTGCATCCGGGGGCAGCACACTTACCCTTCCTTCCGTTGTACAAAACAGGGCTTTTGATTTTTCCTTTAATTTTTCCGGTCTGCTGTTTTCAAGGGTGGTCTCAATGAATCTGCCTGTTTTTCCATTGATTCCTTTGAGGGCATCGTTAGTTTTGCAGATTATATCGTACCAGGATGAAACAATGCGGGCCACGGGTTCTTCTTTAAAAGGCTTTCCTCCGAGGATGGAATTTGTAGGATAGGAAAAATTGGGAAGATAATATTCACCTGTTGCTTCAAACACCCCTGTGTATCCCCCGGTGGAATAGTAGATCCAGTCATTGCCCATATTTCGTTTAAGCCATTCCGAGGGGTGCAGCCATTTTCTGCCTTTTCCCATGGCTCTTTTTATTTCATTATTCAGATCAAACTGAAGAATAAAATCCTCTGTTTCAATCTCGGAGTATATTCCGTATCTGACTGGACAGCTTATCTTTGTATATTGGTTAAAACCCTTTATGTTAAGGCTTATCTTTATATTATCGGTTTTAAAAATTTCAGTCATTTAAAATTTGTTTCATGGCCGCCGACGGTCCTTTGGCTGTATCCACCGTCAGCCGGGGGTGGCATCATGC
>WFQS01000164.1 GCA_015486915.1 Desulfobacteraceae bacterium | reverse complement strand
CTCTATAAAACTTAAACCCTCTTCAGAATCGATGCGCATCTTATAACTTTCAGCCTTTATCATCCTGTTAACACTGAAATAACGGCCAACATCCCTTAAAAAAGGAATATACCCGAGACCTGTAAGCCAGTTAGCATTATCAAGCAGTAAAGCACTGCCATCGTTAAAATCTATAAACCTTGCGAGCTGGGTTTTGATTCCTTTTTTATTTTCATCAATCTGATCCTGCGTAATCACCTTGCGCATCTCTGTTTTTCCGCTTGGATCTCCTATAAGGCCTGTTCCTCCCCCGACAAGTGCAATGGGCCGATGCCCGCTTTTCTGCATATGTGCAAGAGCCATAATACAGACAAGACTTCCAACATGAAGGCTTGAGGCTGTGGGGTCAAAACCTATATAGCAGCTTACACTTTGACCATTAAGATATTCTTTAAGCAGTTCTTCATGGGTTACCGCCTCTATAAAACCACGATCCTGTAAAATTTCAAGCACACTCATTTTTTTAAAATACCCTTCTTTTGATATATAAAATCACTTGTTTGTATACTCCACCGATCTTGTCTCTCTTATCACAACAACCTTGATCTGCCCCGGAAATGTTAAGGTTTCTTCAATTTTCTGGGCAATTTCCTTACTGAGAAGCACTGCATCAGCATCTGAAATACTTCCGCTTTCTGCAATAACCCTTAACTCACGGCCGGCCTGAATTGCATATGTATTTGAAACTCCATCAAAAGAATTGGCAACGGCCTCAAGTTCTTCCAGCCTTTTAACATAATTTTCAAGGGTTTCTTTTCTCGCCCCAGGTCTTGCACCTGACAGAGCATCTGCCGCCTGTACTATATAATCGTAGACTGTTTCAGGCCTTTTATCCTCATGATGCGAAGCTATTGCATTAATAACAGCCTCAGATTCTCCATGTTTTTTTGCAAGTTTAGCCCCTATAAGTGCATGGGGGCCGTCAACCTCGTGATCCACGGCCTTACCGATATCATGCAGCAGTCCCATACGCTTGGCAAGTTTCTGATCCAGACCGAGTTCCGCCGCAATAATGCCTGCGAGAAAAGCCACTTCAACTGAATGCTGTAATACATTCTGGGCATAACTTGTTCTGAATTTTAGCCTGCCAATAATTTTGATTAATTCAGGATTAATACCGTGCACTCCAAGATCAAAGGCAGCCTGTTCTCCCGCCTCCTTGATTGCCTGGTCAACTTCCTGAGTCACTCTCTCAACAACATCCTCAATCCTTGCAGGATGAATTCTTCCGTCTGAAATAAGTTTAACAAGTGCAAGGCGTGCAATCTCTCTGCGTACCGGGTTGAATCCTGACAGAATAACTGCCTCAGGTGTATCATCAATGATCAGGTCTATTCCCGTTGCAGCCTCAATAGCCCTTATATTTCTCCCTTCTCTGCCAATTATTCTTCCCTTCATTTCATCTCCGGGAAGTTGAACAACGGAAACTGTTCTTTCTGCTATAAAATCACCTGCATATCTTTGAATTGCAGTGGATATTATTTTTTTTGCCTCTTTATCAGCCTGCTCCATTGCCTCGCTTGTAACACGTTTCACAAGTTTTGCCCCTTCGTGACGGGCTTCGTTTTCCATACTTTTTAACAAAATTTCCTTTGCCTGGTCAGCAGTGAGACTGGAAACCTTTTCAAGCTCTTTCCTGGTATCTTTAAGTAAATTCTGATACTCTTTTTCTTTTTCTGATAATATTTCACGCCTGGCATTAAAATCATCCTCCTTTTTCTGGAGATCCAGTTCTCTTCTTTCAAACTGATCTATGCGTTTATCAAGATTTTCACTCCTCTGGAGGAACCTTCGTTCTTCTTTTTTTAATTCAGCCCGGGTATCTTCTGTTTCAGCGTCAAAGACACTCTTCATTTCAAGAAGCCTTGCTTTAGCTTCGAGTTGAGCCTCCTTTAAAAGAGTTTCAGCGTTGCGCCTGGCATCATCAAGTGTCCGTATCCGTTCTTTTTCCGTTTCAGAAACCTGGGCGCGCATCTTTTTCATAGTCAGAGAATATGCAATGGCAAAGCCTGCAACAAGCCCGATCGCAGAAAACAATACAACCATATTTTCCATTAAATCAATCTCCCGTATATTTAATATCCACCATAATATGCCACATAACAGATAGAGCGCACAACACTCCGCCTGTCGTTTAATTTTAAAAAAATAAATATTGAATTGGATAAAAAATCAGAAAGGATGGCTTGATATCAACAAAAATGATCTAAATTAGTTACCCCCGCATAATGCCGTGTTGTCTTAGTCTTTGAACCAAAGGTTCAATAAGTGGGTATTCAATAATACTTTAAGGCTTTTCCATCCATCCGGAACTTAGCACACCAGTATCAGCGTGAATTCCCTGTTCTATAACGTTAGGACAAAGGACATCATACAATCACGTACACTGCAGGGGTTGATAAACTTTAACCAGCAAGAATTAAAATCTCACTGAAGCTCATTATTAATTTTTGCAATTAGAGATGAAGTGCGTCGAGCAATATAGTTCTCAAGTCGGGTATGTTCATTTTTTAAATCATTAAAATCTTTGGACATATTCATTCCCGCGAGAAGAAGAATCGCTATTTTATTTTTATCTGAGGTTTTAGAACCAATCTGCTCTTCTGCCATTAAAATATAATGATTTAGAAATTCAACAATTCTTTCAGGATCTGCTCCCTGTTTTTCAGGCCTAAACCTGAATTCCTCGCCAAAGACCTTAATTTTAACAATCTCATCCAATGATCACTCTTTACTAAAAACACCTGATATCTATTCTCTATAGAATCCTGTATTTTTAAATTAAGTTCTACTATTGAGTATCAGAAAAATTATTGAGCTTGGAAAGAAGCCCGTCAATTTTTGACCGGATTACAGCCTGCTGCTCAGCATAACGCTCTTCAGTCTCACTTTTCTTATCGAGCTCAGCCTCAAGATCTTTCACCTTGGACATAAGCTCAGTATTTTCAACCTGAAGTGTTTGACACAACTCTATTAAAAAATCGACTTTCTCGTCAATATCATTAAACTTGCCATCTAAAAATTCATTATCCAATTTAAATACCTCGCTACTTTATTTAAGTTATAATTCATAGCATTTCACAAAGTCAAGACAATTCATAAATCCGGACCGGGAATCAATTTTTCAAGATTTTTTAATTCCTGCAAAGTGTTTACCCCTTTAAATTCATCTGGATCATCAGCCACAATATAACCGGCTTTTGCGCCTTTCTCCTTTGCAATAAAAACAATATCGGTTAAATAATATTCCTTTTGAGCATTATCCTGGCTTATCAACTCCAGACTTCGGGACAAGAACTTTCGCCTGACACAATATATCCCTGAGTTTACAATATTTATCCTCTTTTCTCCAGGATTTGCATCAACTTCTTCCCTTATACACAAGAGGTTATCATCAGAATCAAGAACGATCCTGCCATATCCTGAAGGATCAGAAAGCTTAACAGCGAGCACAGTGAGGTCATTCATATCTGTTTCATGATATTCAACAAGTTTTATCAGAGTTTCAGGTCTTATAAGTGGAACATCACCACACAGAATGATAATATTTTCGATGGTATGAGTCAAAAAAGGCAAACCGGATTTTACTGCATCGCCTGTACCTGAAAGATTATGCTGCAGTGCAAACAGCACCTTGAAGTTTTTTAAAACTTGCTCTTTTACCTTTTCCGCCTGATGACCTACTACCACAACAATATTTTTTTCATCGGTAATTGAGGCAGCACATTCCAGCACATAGGATACCATTGGCCTGCCATTAATCAAATGAAGAACTTTCGGAATATCTGACTTCATTCTCGTCCCTTTGCCTGCAGCAAGAACTATGATCCCAAGCTCTTTGTCATGCACTTTTTTATGCATTATTCCACCTCAACCCCGTTTCTGTAACAGATCACACCCTATCTGATATTTACACAAAAGGGGGATGCTCCTGTCACGGAACATCCCCCTGTTATCAAAAAAATCTCTTGTGATAAGGCCACTGCCCTTGAGATTTTATTTAATTTTCAATGCCATCTCTTTTTTCAGCAGATTCTGCAAGTATTGTAACCTTATAGGGAAGGACTTCTGCAAATCCGCCCTTTACAAAAAGATATTTTTCTTTTCCAGAGGCATCTCTGTAACGGAGAGTTCCTTCCTTAAGAGATGTCAAAAAAGTAGTGTGACCGGTCAAAACACCGAATTCACCTTCAGATCCAGGTGCAACGACAATCTGAACCTCTTCACTGACAACAGCCCTTTCAGGAGTAACCACTTCGAGCAAAATATTCTTAGCCATGGTATTTCTCCTTGAATTTAATTAGCTTTGTCCATCTTGGACGCTTTTTCCCTTGCCTCTTCAATGGAGCCTACCATATAAAATGCACCTTCCGGAAGATCGTCGTGTTTTCCTTCAATGATCTCCTTAAATGACCTCACAGTATCCTCAACCTTTACGAATTTACCGGGCATACCGGTAAATGTTTCAGCAACATGGAAAGGCTGTGAAAGGAATCTCTGGAGTTTCCTTGCACGCTGTACAGTGATCTTATCCTCATCGGAAAGCTCATCCATACCGAGAATTGCAATAATATCCTGGAGTTCCTTGTATTTCTGCAGTGTCTGCTGCACTGTTCTTGCAACCTGATAATGTTCCTCTCCAATATATGCTGCATCAAGAATCCTTGATGTTGAATCCAATGGATCAACGGCAGGATATATACCAAGCTCTGCAATCTGACGGGAAAGTACAACTGTTCCGTCAAGATGGGCAAAAGTTGTTGCAGGAGCAGGGTCTGTCAAGTCATCGGCAGGTACATAAACGCATTGAACAGCGGTAATTGAACCCTTGTCAGTTGAAGTGATCCTCTCCTGGAGTTCACCCATGTCAACTGCAAGTGTCGGCTGGTAACCAACTGCTGAAGGCATACGTCCAAGGGTCGCTGACACCTCGGCACCGGCCTGGGTAAAACGAAAAATATTATCGATAAAAAGAAGTACGTTCTGACCTTCCACATCACGGAAATACTCTGCACATGTAAGTGCGGACAGAGCAACCCTTGCCCTTGCCCCGGGAGGTTCTGTCATCTGACCATAAACAAGACAGCATTTCGGCAGAACTCCGGAATCCTTCATTTCATGGTAAAGGTCATTTCCTTCACGGGTTCTTTCTCCAACACCTCCAAACACTGAGATGCCGCCGTGCTGCATTGCAATATTGTTGATCATTTCCATCATGATAACGGTTTTGCCAACTCCTGCACCACCGAACATTCCCATTTTACCACCGCGGGGAAAGGGGACAAGAAGGTCAATGACCTTTACACCTGTTTCAAGGACAGTAACACTTGTATCCTGCTCAATAAAACCCGGGGCTGACCTGTGAATAGGCAGCATATTATCGTGGCTTATATCACCAAGCCCGTCAACGGGCTTTCCAACAACATTTAATATCCTGCCAAGGGATGCCTTGCCAACGGGCATCATAATGGGTGAGCCTGTATCTTTAACGGACATTCCCCTCTGAAGGCCGTCAGTAACGTTCATACCTATACATCTTACAACATTATCTCCAAGATGCTGGGCAACTTCAATAACGAGGTTTTCCTCTTCATCATTGATAACGGGATTTGTTACCGTGAGAGCATTAAGAAGAGGAGGGAGTTTTCCCGGTTCAAATTCAACGTCAACAACAGCACCAAGTACCTGTGCTATTCTTCCTATATTTTCAGCCATTTGTTCCTCCTGTAAAAGCTGTTTATACTTTTAGTATATCTTTTGAAAAAAATTTTAATTAACCCTTTAAAGCCTCGGCCCCACCGACTATATCCATGAGATCCGAAGTGATCGCCGCCTGTCTTGTTTTGTTAAATATGGTCTGCAGTTCATCAACCATGTCATCACATGCCTTGGTTGCATTTTCCATTGCAGTCATTCTTGCGGCATTGACACTTGTTGATGTCTGTAAAAGGGCATCATATATCTGAATGTAAATGTCCTTTGGCAGCATTTCCCCGAGGAGAACATCTGAAGAAGGCTCACAGATATGTTCTGCAAGGTATACGGAATCATCTGCTTTCTCTGCCTTCTCAGTCTTTTCCTCTTCCCCGTGTGCCGGGATGGGAAGGATCTGTTTTATAACCGGTGACTGTCTTGCCATGTTAACAAATTCGGAAAACAGCAGATATACTTCATCAACAGCTCCTTCAAGAAAGCTGTCTATCAATTTCTGTCCTGAAGTTGATGCTATACTGAAATCAAATTTTCCGCCGACAACATCAAGGTAGGCATCATCCACTGCCATGGGACTCTTCTGCACCCAGTCACGGCCTTTTTTCCCAAAACATGTAAATGAAACCTCTTTATCACTTAAATTTGCTTTAATATAATTTTCAGCTTTTTTAATGAGATTAATATTAAAACCTCCGCACAGTCCCCTGTCTGAAGTACAGATAACTATTTTTACCTTTTTTACTTCATTTTTCGGAACAAGCAGAGGGCTTGCCTCTTCTCCTGCATTTGATGCAATACTTCCCAGAACTTCCGCAAACTTGGATGCATACGGTTTAAAAGCCTCCATAGCGGCCTGGGCTCCACGCAGTTTGGAAGTGGCAACCATTTTCATGGCAGAAGTGATCTGCCTGGTTTTTTTCACACTAACTATCTTTAATTGAACTTCTTTCAGCGTTGCCATAAGATCTACCCTCTAAGCCTTTAATAATTAATAATACTTAAATTGACAAAAAAACTTATGGAATACTTTTTAAACTGCATCCTTAAATTCTTCGTCATAGGCATCGAGAGCTTTCTTTAACTTAGCATCAAGAGCATCAGTGATTTTTTCCTCTTTTTTCAGAATTTCAAAAATATCTGCAAATCTGTTTTCAATAAAAGGATAAAGTCCTGCTTCATATTTGGCAACAGCTTCCTTTGGGTATTTGTCAAGATAGCCCCTTGTACCTGCATAAAGAGAGACAACCTGCTGTTCCATGGAAAGAGGTTTGAACTGGGGCTGCTTCAAAAGCTCAACAAGTCTTTCACCACGGGTAAGCTGCTTCTGGGTTGCTTCATCAAGGTCACTTCCAAATGCTGCAAAGGCTTCAAGCTCACGATACTGGGCAAGATCAAGCCTTAATGTACCTGCAACCTGTTTCATCGCCTTAACCTGGGCTGCTCCACCAACACGGGATACTGAAAGACCAACATCAATGGCAGGTCTCACGCCTGCAAAAAACAGCGCCTTGTCAAGATAGATCTGGCCGTCTGTAATTGAAATAACATTTGTCGGGATAAATGCAGAAACGTCACCTTCCTGGGTTTCAATAATCGGTAGGGCCGTAAGGGAACCCGCACCAAGGTCATCACTTAATTTTGCAGAACGTTCAAGAAGACGTGAATGGTTGTAGAAAATATCCCCGGGGAACGCCTCACGTCCCGGTGGACGTCTGAGGAGCAGAGATACCTGGCGGTACGCTGCAGCCTGTTTTGAAAGATCATCATAAACAATCAGTGCATGTTCTCCCTTATCACGGAAGTACTCACCCATTGCGCATCCTGCGTACGGTGCAAGGTACTGCATTGCAGCAGGCTCACTTGCACTTGCAATAACAACGGTTGTGTACTCCATTGCACCGTGCTCTTCAAGTGCTGCAACAACCTGGGCAACTGTGGATTTTTTCTGACCGCAGGCAACATAAATACATTTAACATCTGTATTTTTCTGTGCAATGATTGCATCAACGGCAATGGCTGTTTTCCCGATCTGGCGGTCACCAATGATAAGCTCACGCTGCCCTCTTCCAACGGGGGTCATGCCGTCAACGGCTTTTGAGCCTGTATAGCATGGTTCATGTACGGACTTTCTTGCAATAACACCAGGGGCAACAAGTTCCACGTTCATGGTTTTTGTTGCATCAATTGGTCCTTTTCCGTCAACGGGCTCGCCTGTTGTGGTTACAACACGGCCAAGAACAGCCTCTCCAACGGGAACAGAAGCAATTCTATCTGTACGTTTTACAATATCGCCTTCCTTGATTAATTTATCTTCACCAAGGATTGCAACACCTACATTGTCCTCTTCAAGGTTTAAGGCAAGTCCCAGGATTTTACCGGGGAACTCAACAAGCTCCATTGCCTTTACCTTTTCCAGTCCATATACACGGGCAATACCATCACCCACTGAGAGGACGACTCCGGTTTCACTGAGTTCGACCTCTTTATCAAAATCCTTGATCTGCTCTTTTATAATTTGGCTAATTTCTTCAGCTTTTATTTCCATTATACAATCTCACCCCTTTTTAATGATTCTCTCATATTGAACAATTGAGTCTTAACGCTGCCGTCCAGTACAAGATCTCCAATTTCAGTAACAATTCCACCAATGAGATCTGTATCCTGCTCAATATCCAGAATAATATCCTTGCCTGTTCTCTTTGCAAGTCCCTGTCTGATTTTTTCCACTGCATCAGATGAAAGTTCTGCGGCTGAAACAAGTTTTGCATGGACAACGCCTTTCAGTTCATCTGCAAGCTTTTTATAAAAATCACATATTTCCCTTAAAAAACCGATTCTGCCCTTATCAAACAGCAGAACAAGAAGTGATTTCATAACCTTTGACAGGTCGGTTTTTTCAAGAACTTTTATGAGAACATTTCTCCTTTCGTTTTTATCAAACAGAGGATTTACAACAGCTTTTTCAAGTTCTTTGTTTGAATCAAAAAGCTGCACAACCTGATCAAGTTCCTTACTGTACAGGTCAGCATTGCCGTCCTCTTTACCGATAAGCATCAATGCCTTGGCATAACGCCTTGAAACAGATAGATTTTTCATGATGCCACCACCTTGGCGAGATAGTCATCCACCAGTCTGTCCTGATCTTCAGGCGAAATTGATTCTCTGACCAAGCCCTCTGCCCTCTGAAAAGCTTTTTCAGCAACCTGTTGCAGAAGAGAAACTTTTGCAGCTTTAAACTCCTGCTCTATATTGCGCTTTGCCATCTCTTCAAGTTTTTCAGCCTGGAGTTCAGCCTCGGCAAGAATTCTTTTCTTTGCTTCCTCACCTTGTTTTACATAATCAGCAACAATTTTTTCAGATTCCTTATCAAGGTTTGCAATCTTCTCGGCATACACAGCAAGGGCCTTTTCTGCATCGGCCTTTTTCTGCTCAAGATCGGCAAGTTCATCTTTAATACTTGTGATGCGGGATGAAAAAAACTCTTTCACAGGTTTTCTTGCAAGGTAAAAAAGTGCACCTGCAAGCACGGCAAAATTGATGAGCTTATAGGTATCGGTTGCAAGCCATCCCATATGTTCCACGCCCTCTGCATCTCCTGCAGAAGAGGCAAGAACAAGACCTGCACCCATAAAAAGAATCAATCCAGCCATTGCAAAAATTGATTTGT
>WFQS01000163.1 GCA_015486915.1 Desulfobacteraceae bacterium | reverse complement strand
TTTTTCATGTTTTTCGGGCTGTTTACGCTGCTGCTTGTGGCTGAAATAAAAATTATGCTCAAACAGATATCCACAGGATTTGAGGAGGGAGGTGACTTAAAATGATCGGAAACCTTGACTACGCAACATTGCAGCAGCTCTGGTGGATTATCATCGCCATTGTCGGAGCCCTTTTTGTATTTCTCATCTTTGTCCAGGGAGGACAGACCCTGCTCAAACAGGTGGCTGAAACGGAAATTGAAAAAACATTGATTCTCACATCCCTTGGACGTAAATGGGAACTTACATTTACCACCCTTGTTTTGTTCGGCGGTGCCCTTTTTGCGGCCTTTCCCAAATTTTATGCAACAAGTTTCGGAGGGGCATACTGGGTATGGATGCTGATACTTTTTTCCTTTATTATCCAGGCGGTAAGCTATGAATACAGGGCAAAAGAGAACAATTTCCTTGGGTCAAAGACCTATGAATCATTTCTTTTGATCAACGGTGTGGTTGGAGTCCTTTTAATCGGTGCTGCAGTGGGTACATTTTATACAGGCTCAAATTTCACCCTTGACATGTACAACAGGGTAACCTGGGATTATGTTCTGTTCGGTTTAAATCTAAGGGGGCTTGAAGCGGCTTTCTCGCTTTTCAACTTAAGTCTGGCAATTTTCCTTTTATTGAATGCAAGGGTTACAGGGGCATCCTACCTTTTAAACAGTATAGATTTTTCCTCAAATCCCGGCCTTGAAACAAGACTGCGCGAGAGTGTAAAGAAAAATTTTCTTATTTCACTTCCCTTTCTGCTCTATGTTCTTTTTTCCATTCTTCTGATGAAGGGATTCGGGGTTGACAAAGCAGGTGTTGTTTCACTTGTTTCATTTAAATATCTTTTCAATCTTTTTGCCATGCCCTCTCTTCTTGCATTGCTGCTTGCAGGTATACTTCTTGTTGTTCTCGGAGTTTACCTGACCTCATTTAAGACAAGTTACAGAGGGATCTGGTTCAACGGCCTTGGAACCGTTTTTGTAGGTTTTGTTGTCCTCTGCCTGCCGGCATTGAACAACACTGCATTTTATCCGTCAAAGCTTGATCTTCAGTCAAGTCTTACAATATACAATGCATCCTCATCCATGTTCACACTGACGGCCATGACATATGTTGCCATCGGCATCCCCTTTGTACTTGCATATATTGTCTATGTATGGAAACTCATGGATTCAAAGAAACTTACGGTGGAAGAGATCCAGAATGAGGAATCATATTGATTTTTTTGACACTAAAGGAGAATATTTAATGGTATATTTCTTTTTATTATTGTATTTTGTCTTGATCGTTGCATCTTATAAAGGTGCTGTTGCAGTTCTTGAAAAAACAGATCTGCTGTAGCTGCCATTATACTGCCAATGCACCCTTTAAGACCCGAAAAGATGCGTTATGCATGCAATGATGATGAGTGAAAGGTGGCAGATGCGCAGGTTATACCGGGTTTATGATGTTTTAATATGAAGCTCCTGTAAAGATTTTTTAAACGAGAGTTGGCTTCGCGTCTTCGACCCAATATTTGTGAGAATCCTTGATTCTTTAAGGCTGTCTGATAGTCTTCAGATCCGCCTGATGGCTGTTAATAAAAAACTATTTAAGGAGATTTAAAATGGCAAATTATGTATGTGAAGTATGCGGTTATGTGTATGAACCTGAAGCAGGTGATCCTGATAACGGTATTGACCCCGGAACAAGTTTTGATGCTCTTCCCGATGACTGGACCTGCCCCATATGCGGTGCGGGAAAAGAGGATTTTGCAGAAGAGTAAATAAAGCATCAATGATACGGCATTTATCATCAACCGGTACATCATCGATGTAAAACAGAGATAAAAATTAAGCAGCCGGGCGCTTGTTGTTTAAACTGCGCCCGGCCTGTTTGTAAGGTTACAGACAATGGCACTTTCCGTTGTGGATCTTTATTCAAAAATACTGCCGAAAACCAATTGTAAAGACTGTGGATTTTCCACCTGCATCGCCTTTGCAGGAATGGTGGTATCTGAAAAATATCCTTTAAAAAACTGCCCCTACATTGCCCCTGAAATTTTAAAAGATGCTGAAAAAGAACTTGAGGACCAGTACAGAAAAGGAAAATGGCTGAAAAAAGACATGGCAGAAGAAGCTCTTGTACTTGCAAAAGAAAAGGCCTCTTCCATGAAGCTGAAAGATATTGCTGCACGGATCGGCGGAAAATTTAAAATCATTAATGGAAAAGGCACAATAACGCTTCCATATTTCAACACAAATCTTATCATCACGGACAGTGGCATCAAAGAAGAATCAGGGAAAAAACTGACCAAAAACGAGCAGACCTTTATC
>WFQS01000162.1 GCA_015486915.1 Desulfobacteraceae bacterium | reverse complement strand
GTTCATGCAGGTCCTGTCCTGTCCTGTCCTGTCCTGTCCTGTGAACGTATCTGTGAACGTAAAGTATGTAAATAAAAAATATCAATAATTTAACCACACACAGGACAAAACATAATGAAAACGAAATTCCCAAAAGTTTCAAATTCAAAATAGATTGGAATTTAAAACTGTTATTTATATCATCATTGAGGAGAGGTCTTCAATATAAATTTTATATTCTCCTGATAATATTCCATAATGATATTTACATCATGCATAAATTATGTATAAACTACCCTGAGGCAGATCTGGTTACTCTCAGACGGCCTCGCAATAAATATTGGGCCAAAGGCGCGCAGCCAACTCTTATTTTTAAAGGAATTTAACTGGAGTTTCTTACAAAAAAAGAAATTATAATTTTTACGGGAGTAAATAAAATTGATTGATCTTAGAAGTGATACAATAACAAAACCCACAGATGCCATGCGCAAAGTTATTGCGGAAGCTGAGGTGGGAGACGATGTCTATGGAGAAGACCCTTGTGTCAATTCTCTTGAAGCCATGGCGGCAGATATGATGGGAATGGAAAAAGCTGTATTTGCAACATCCGGAACCCAGGCAAATCTTCTTGCCTTATTAAGTCACTGCGCAAGGGGTGATGAATATATTGTTGGACAGCAGGCGCATACATATAAATATGAAGGAGGCGGAGCAGCCGTTCTTGGCAGCATACAGCCCCAGCCCCTTGATTTTGAAAAAGACGGTTCCTTAGATCTTGAAAAAGTCGCAAAGGCAGTTAAAGCGGATGATGTCCATTTTGCAATAACACGCCTTTTGTGTCTTGAAAACACCCAGGCCGGAAAAGTCCTTTCAATGGATTACCTGAAACAGGCAAATCTTTTCAGCAGGAAAAAAGGACTAAAACTTCACCTTGACGGGGCAAGGATTTTTAATGCAGCCGTTAAACTTAATATTCCTGCAAAAGATATTGCATATTATTTTGATTCAGTATCTTTTTGTATTTCAAAGGGACTTGGCGCGCCTGTGGGATCACTTTTATGCGGCAGCCATGAATTGATAACCCGGGCGCGCAGATGGCGCAAAATGCTTGGCGGCGGAATGCGCCAGGCGGGAATAATTGCTGCTGCAGGCATTTTTGCCCTGGAAAATAATATCGAGCGGCTTGCCGTTGACCATGAGAATGCAGCCTTTCTTGCAAAAGGTCTTTCTGACATCAAAGAGATTATGGTAAGCCCTGATTCAGGTGAAACCAACATGGTTTTTATTACAACAGAAAAAGATGATAATGAACTCAAAAAATTCATGGAGACAAAAGGGATTCTGATTTCCAAAGGACGGGTTATACGCCTTGTCACCAATTTAAATGTAACAAAAAATGATATTAAGCATGTTATTTCAGCATTTAAGGCTTTTTACCGTTAATGTAAGTTTTAAAATTCTTTTTAGTCTCATACATTGTAAATATTCGGCACCCCTTGATTTGCAGCAGATAAAAGTTTATACACTGTCCTTATGCTTAATAAAATAATAGAAAATAAATCAAAAATACATACACGGGATATAAAGCTTGCCACATATCCATTTTCAGAATCAAGTGTGGTCGTGCACGGAATTTTAAAGGATCAGAGATATATCAGGGTGTTTGATGTGACCGGAGACGTTCTTGAGCCCGGCATAATTCATCACATGGACGTAAAAATGATGATAAGATCCGATCCCCTGATGATAGAAGATGTCCAGGCCGCAATGCTTCATGTCCCTCTGTCGCAGTGCCATACAACCCTTGATAATGTTGAGAAATTAAAGGGGCTTGAAATTAAATCGGGATTTACCGGAATAGTTAGAAGCCTGACAGGCGGGAAAACGGGTTGCACTCATCTTTGCAATCTGATTATTGCCATGGCACAGGAAATTGTCCAGGGATGGCTTACTCAGAAAAGAAGAAACATCTCTCCTGTTCCAAAGGATATTGACAGTTTTGCTGAAAAAAAATTCTTAATTGATTCCTGCCGTATGTGGACAGAAAATGGTCCCAAGATGAAAAGCATTTTCCCAAAAACAGGGGACAGTTGAGGTGTGGAGTCGCATGCACATCAAAGATGGCATTGAGATACACATAGAGCCCAGGCGGGCAGGATTAACTCCTGAACAATTTCAGGCCTGAAGAACAGCAGGCTGTTTTTCTTTTCTTTCTGTTCCCGGGCTGCGCTGGCTCAATACCACTCCTGCAAATACCAGGGCTGAAGCCATATATTGTGTTCCTGTAAATCTTTCTCCTAATATCATGAAACTCATTAACAGTGTAAATACAGGGATCAGGTTGATGAAGGCTGTGGCTTGACTGGCCGGAATCCTGCTCACCCCGTAATTGTAACATCCATATGCTCCCAGGGTTACTGCACTACCCAGATAGATCACAGCCCAGAATGGAAAAGGCACGATCTGGGTGGGCAGTTCGGTTCCGGACAGAAAAAGTGTAGGAAAAAAGAAAATTGTCCCTGCAAATGCCTGGAGGAAAGTCAGGAAAAGTGATGAATACCGGCTGGTCAGTTTTTTAAGAGAAAGTGCATATCCTGAAGCACATACCATGGCGATCAGTTCCAGAAAATTGCCCAGCATAGGTTCAGGCCCAAAAACAGAGGGCTGAGATGAAAAACTCAGCCACAAGGCGCCTGCACCTGCCATGATGAAACCGATCCAGGTTTTAAAAGTAAGGTCTTCCCTGAGAATCAGCCATGCCCCTACTCCCACGAAAAGAGGCATCATTGTGGTTATCATTCCTGCCTGTGCTGCAGATGTATATACCAGTGCTTTTGCTTCAAACACAAAATAAAGGCAGGGCTCGCATGCAACCATAAATGCCATGTATTTAATGTCCTTTAATCTGAAGGGTATGTTTTTAAATGCAAAGGGGAAAAATACTGCACACATGCTGGCCACAAACATTCTGGCAAAAATAACCACCATGGGATCATATACCCTGAAGGCAAGTTTCAGGGCAACAAAGGTGCTGGCCCACAAAGCTGTGGCAAGTATAAGACATGTATATGGTATTAAACGGTTTC
Source organism: Desulfobacteraceae bacterium (assembly GCA_015486915.1). The sequence goes on along the minus strand of WFQS01000162.1, from coordinate 663 downwards.
CGGGCTGGTTCAAAGGTTTTCCTTTCGTTAATAGTGTAAAAGACTTTCTGTAAATTCGATTTTCAGTAAATACCCAGGTTTTTTAAATCAGGGGTTGAAAATGCCGGGTCAAAACTTATAGTTCCTTTTTTCAAACGATAAAATAAAAAGATAAGCAATTTCGTTCAACTTATAAAATTTTCGATCCTAAGGAGAAATAATGACCCAGCGACAGGATAATACAGCAATAATGACAGTTTTGGAAATAATAAATTCAAATGGTTTGGAAGACACTGGAGAGGCCGTTTCCATTCTTAAACCGGGAATATAAATGTATTTTCAGAACGGCCATGACACGAAAGCAATCATCACTAAAAAGGACAGGCTTATATTGGCTACGGCAGGCATCCAACTTACACTGTCTGCCAATTCATTCCATAACGTCCTGTCAAGGAACATTATTTTAAAACCTTTCAAAAATGGCTCAATCCTTGCGGTCTGGTAGAGCCGATTGTTCTGTGATCATTTTCGGCACTTCGAATTTGATTTTTCCATTTTCCCAATATGGTATGTTATAATTATTTTTTTTGCATCCTTAGCTGCTTTTGAAGCTGCCCTGTTTAATGCTTTTAGGCCTAATATTGAATATCTATTATGTTTTTTTTTCACTATCAATCCTCTGAT
>WFQS01000161.1 GCA_015486915.1 Desulfobacteraceae bacterium | reverse complement strand
TTTGTATGCAGCATACATATCTTTCTTGACAACATGCGGACGAACTATCTCTTGGATAAAACGACTGATTTTTCGGGGTCCGATAATAGTCCGTAAGCCGTTATAGACATCCTCGTCTATGGTCAATGTGAGTTTCCTTTGCATTGTAAAAACCTCCTTTAATGATACACGTATAATACACGTGTATTACACATATGTCAAAAATTCGGAAATATTTTTCGGATCAGAACGTAAATGTTTACGTTTATTGGCTGCGCGCCTTTGGCCCATTTTTTGGCAGAATCTTCGATTTTTTCAGGCCGTCTAATCGTCTTTAGATCCATCTCATGGCGGTTATATCCGATTATTATTGATCCGTGTCAAGGATCTCCCTGATTTTAGATGCAATATCATCATGGCTGAAGGGTTTCTGGATAAAATTCAGATCCTTGTCAAGAATACCGTGATGGGCAATGACATTTGCAGTGTATCCTGACATGTAAAGTACTTTTAAACCGGGAATTTTTTCCTGCATCTGTCCGGCAAGGTCCCTGCCGTTCATACCCGGCATCACAATATCTGTTATCAAAAGATCAACCGGATCGTTAAAATCCTTTACAAAATCCATGGCATCTTCTCCGGTTACAGCTGTTATAACCCGGTATCCCGCCTTCTCCAGCATCTTTTTGGCCATTTCACGGAGCATTTCGTCATCTTCTGCCATGAGAATGGTTTCATTTCCGGTTAACTCCGGTTCAACATCGTTATCTGCCTGCTCTATCCTGGCATTCTCTTCAATTGCATGAAAATAGATTTTAAATGTTGTACCTTTGTTTTTCTCGCTGTAAACCCAGACATGACCTTTGTTCTGCTTTACAATGCCATAAACCGTGGACAGGCCTAACCCGGTACCACTTCCCAGCTTTTTTGTTGTAAAAAACGGCTCAAATATACGGGACTGGGTTTCTTTGTCCATTCCGATTCCGTTATCGGTAACGGCCATCATAACAAATTGTCCTGAATCTTCTTCCACTGCATGATCAATGAAATATTGCCTGTCAAGGTGAACATTCACGGTCTCAATGGTAAGTTTGCCACCGCTTGGCATGGCATCCTTTGCATTGACTGCAAGGTTCATGATGATCTGTTCCACCTGGCCCGGATCTGCTTTTATATGTAATAGTTCCGGATCACATTCAACAGCAAGATCGATATCTTCTCCTATGAGACGGCGCAGCATTTTTTCAAGATTTATAAGCGTAAAATTAAGATTCATCACCACAGGGTTGATTATTTCCTTTCTGCTGAAGGCAAGAAGCTGACGGGTCAATGCGGCTGCACGTTCACCGGCTTTGCGTATCTCATTAATATCCTGATAAAGGTCTTCATCCTTATTTAGATCCATCATTATAAGATCGGCAGTACCCATGATCGTTGTCAGTATGTTATTAAAATCATGGGCAACACCGCCTGCAAGAATTCCAATAGATTCCATTTTCTGGGCCTGGTTCAGCTGATTTCTGAGTTTTTCCTTTTCCAGGGCTTCTTTGTTACGTTCTGTGATATCCTCGACAACAGCCACTACTGTACTGTCTTTTTTTTCAGGATCCAGAACGGCATAACGTATATGACAGTCCATTTCAGACCCGTCTTTTTTTACCCACCTTGTTTCAATTTCAGATATTTTTCCTTCCTGACAAACCCTTTTGATCACCCTTCCCACCCGTCGAAACTCCTCATCACTTTTATAGAGAATTCTGGCATTTCCCCCGCGGATTTCGTCAAATGAAAAACCTGTCATCCTCGGCAAATTGTCGTTGTACCAGATAATTTTACGGTCCTTTATAAGAGTTATACCAAGGGGAGATGCCTGGAACACATTTTTCAGCAGGGCTTCATTCTCCCTTAATCTGTTTCTGCTTTCACGTAAATTGTTTTCAGCTTCTTTGCGTTCCTTTATATCCTGGACCAGTTCTGCGTTGGATGTTTTAATTTTCTGATTTAAAAACAAATATACAACAAGGCTTCCTGCAAGGAAAATGATAAGGGCAAATATGACAGAGAAAAACAACCTGTAATGTTTTAAAACATCCTTCAAGGTTATATCCCCGGATTTGCTGTAGGGACAAAGGTTCAGCTCCTTAAGGCATTCATGGACCACCTGATAATTTGATGGTATTGTCCAGCCTGTGCACTCTGCAGCACGGGCGGCAGCAGAATCTTCCGGCATATCAATCAACGCATCTGCAACCTGTCCGGCAAGTTTTGGATCTATGTGTTTCACTGCAGCCATTGGCCACTCTGGATAGAGTTCTGTACTATGGACAAATGGAAAATCACCAGTATGGTTTTTTGAATTTATAATGTAAAAATTCTTTATATCTATTTTACCCTCCATGGCCATATTCTCAAGTGTTCCCGTCCTTACCGATCCTGCATCTGCCTTATTGTTTTTTACGGCATACACAACACTGTCCATGGTTCCGGTAAATTTTATATTTTTAAATTCATGGAATGGATCAATGTCTTTATTTTTTAATTCCCTTAACACAGATATCCAGCCGCCAAAGGATCTGGGATCAGGGGCAGCATATATTTTATCCTTCAGGTCATTGAAATTTTTTACGTTTTTTTCATCAGCCCTGCAGAAAACCACACCTCCAAATTTTGTTTCTCCACGGCCATGGCAGATAGTTTTC
>WFQS01000160.1 GCA_015486915.1 Desulfobacteraceae bacterium | reverse complement strand
TTATTAATATAATAATCATTTTAAAAGAGGAAGTCCAATACAATATGCAGCTTGATCATAATTCATTTTACCAGCACAGAATCATACCTTGGTATGACTCAAATTTCCTTTGCTGGATTGTTATTTTTATGTGTGTTATTTTTTTTATTTTTGGATTAACGGGAATATCCACAGCAGCGGGAAATTTTATTTACAAAAGTTTTCTCTGGGTACCGTCTTTGATTTCAGCATTTTCCCTTTTTATTATAGTAAAAATAATTGTCAGATTGATCAACCGAAACAAAAAGGTGTAGTTACCAGATCCGCTTCAGGGCCGTTACATTAAGGATTCGAGATGGAAAATATTTATTTAATGGAGAATACAATTCAGAGATATGCCTGGGGATCAAAGACAGCTATTTATCGACTTACAGGGGTAAAAACAGGCTATGGTGCAGAACCCTGGGCTGAATTATGGATGGGGGCACATCCTGAAGCATCCTCCAGAGTGAATTATAATGGGAGAATGACCTCTTTGTTTAAATTAATACAAAAAGAGCCGGGAAAAATGCTCGGCAGTGGAACTGCTGAAAAGTACAACAACACACTTCCTTTTTTATTTAAAATACTTGCAGCATCAAACCCTCTTTCAATTCAGGCTCACCCGGATAAGATTCATGCAGAAAAGGGCTTTGAAAAAGAAAATAAACAAAAAATTTTATTGAATTCCTTTAACAGGAATTATAAAGACAGCAATCATAAGCCTGAATGCATATGTGCCCTGACTGCTTTTTATGCTTTAAACGGTTTCCGGAAAATTTCAACAATCATTGAACTCATGGATAGAATCTGCCCTTTGGATTTGAGAAGTAAGCTCAACCAGCTGCAGAATAATCAGGATTCAACGGGGTTGAAAACATTTTTTTCAGCTTTTTTAACCATGGAAAAGAATCAGAAACAGAAAATTATTTCAGAGGCCATTGATAAGGCAATAAAGCTTGCCTGTCTTCCGGACAGTGATATGGCATATGAATGGATGATTAAACTTCATAAACACTACCCCGGCGATATTGGAATTTTTTCTCCCTTAATGCTGAACCTGGTATGCCTTAAGCCCGGACAGGCCATGTTTCTTCCTGCAGGACAGCTGCACAGTTACCTTGAAGGAATGGGAATCGAATTAATGGCCAATTCAGATAATGTCCTGAGGGGAGGGCTTACCGAAAAACATATTGATCTGCCTGAACTGCTTGAAATTTTAAATTTCAGTGAAAAAGAATCAGACATCCTTTTACCGGAAAGAATAAATCAATATGAAAAAGTATATAACACTTCTGCAGAGGAATTTACCCTAAGCATAATCACAATAAAAAAAGGTGGGGTATATACCTGCAAAGACAATAAAACTGTTGAAATTCTGATGTGCACAGAGGGCAATGCCGTTATTTCCGATTTTAAAGGAAAATATGAAATTTCTGTTCCACGGGGTAATTCAATCCTTATCCCCTTTTGTCTGCAAAACTACACCATCAGGGGCAACTCAACAATCTATAAGGCATCCGTTCCATATCACGATAATCGACAATGATCCCTGAATGCTGACACGATAAAAAAACAAAACATATTATGAAATACAAGTCTGGCATTGATCATCTGAACGGCCTGTTTTTAAGCCACTGCTCAAAATCAAGAATTTTTGTTTTATTTCCCCGGTTTTTTTCAATCAATTTTTTCACGCTGCGAAATTGATCTGCAAGTTCAAAAAATCCGGATTCAATTTGATTTAATTTTATTTCAATTTCCCTATTTAATGAATTTTCTTTTCTTTCATATGCCTTTTTCTGCTCATTTTCTTCAATCCCATTTCCATCAATATCCTGATAGCTTCCGGCACCACAATGGTTCCCGGCGGTATCATAATTATTGTCATTATAATGATTCTGGGGAAGAAATGAAAAACATCTTTCCCAGAAAAGTGTCAGGGATAAATGCTCGTTATGTTGATTTTGCAGTATTTTTTTTGCTATTGTATTAATACATCGGGCTGCTCTTGAATCGGGGAACAGCATTACAAAAGGGATCTGTGCATTTACAGCCATTGCCACCTGCCTGTCGGTGACCACAACACCTGCAGGTTTCAATGTGATGGATAAAAATTTTTGAACTGTACTGTCAAGCCTTTTATAAATGTGGCGTGCCTCTTCAGCGGAATTAATCTGATTTAAAATTATATTTACCGGGTTTTCATATTTGTTGTTTGAAAGGACCTTGAGCATGGAATATGCATCTGTCACAGATGTTGGTTGTCCTGTAATAACAAGATATACCTCATTGGAAGCCATACAGAATGATATGACCTGGGTTGAAATTCCTGCTGAAGTATCAAAAAAAATATAATCATAGGCACTAAAGGATAGAAAAGATTTTATCAGTTCCCGGGACATACGCGGTCCAAGGTCTGCAAGTTTTTCAATTCCCGTACTTCCCGGAATAATATCAATGCCCTTATAATTTTTTATGATTATATCATCAAGTTTACATCGCCCCTCCAGCACATCTACAAGGTGTTTTTCCGGGTAAATACCTGTTAAAATATTAATATTTGCAAGGCCGAGATCAGCATCAAAAACAGCAGTGCGAAAACCTTTTGCAGCCATGGCAAGCGCAAGATTTAAAGTGATGGAGGTTTTGCCTACCCCTCCTTTACCGCTTGTAATTGTGATGACTCTTGTCATGGATTTAATTTGTCATAAATTGGTTTTGCAATAAGATGAACACCGTCACTGTCACCGGACAGTGTGATCAAAAGTTTTGAGTAACTTTTGCAGTTGGTCAGTAATTTAAAATTTTCACCTATAAAAACCATAAAGGAGGAGAATTGATTCGATCTTACGTCTTTTCCGGTAAGCTGCCTCAATAATTCATATTTTGAATACAGGTTACGGAT
>WFQS01000159.1 GCA_015486915.1 Desulfobacteraceae bacterium | reverse complement strand
TATAAAGGGACTGCCAAAAACCGGTTCAGGGAAAATTTTAAAAACCGAGCTTCGTAGAGATTTCCGGAAATAGCTGCGTATATAATCCAGAGCCGTAAGACAAGCAATCTCGTTCAACTTATAAAATTTTCGATCCTTAATAACAGATCTGCTTTTAAACTGCAGAAAACGGAAATTCAGGGTCGTCGATGAGTTTATACATCCTCTGTTTTGTTTTTGTTTTTTTATCATGAAAATTAATTAATGCTTCCACGATATCCAGCACTTCATCCTCGGTGGCATTTACTTTTATTTTTTTTGCAGTCCTGGGCTCTGGTCCGCCTTTTCCCCCTGCATAAACCGTATAACCATCACTGTCAGCTGCAATTGAAATATCGGTATTTTTGATCCAGGAGCAGCAAACCGGGCAGCCGGATATTGCAATTTTAAATTTAGCCTTTGTTTTTTCTTTTTTGCTGAAACGTGCAAGGATGTTCCGGCTTAATTTTTCTGTGTCCACCATGCCAAGGCTGCAATGGGGCTTGCCCACACAAATTCTTGGAAGGGGAAATTTCCCCGGTCCTTTAAAATCAGCGCCAAGAGCTGCAAGTTTTTCTTTTATCTTTTTAACCTCTGATTCGGGGACATTAATTAATCTAAGGTTCTGGCTTAAGGAAAGATATATGCCAAAATTATACTTTTCAGCGAGATCGTGGGCTGCTTTCATTACATCAAGGGGAAGTCTTCCCGCAGGTAAAAGAATAGTTATGCTGACTCCTGTTGATTTGTCGGTCATTTTTTGTGCTCCTTATTGTATAGTTGTGATAATGTTCTTCTGTATAACTGCCATGAGGCTGATCTGGACTGCGCTACTGTGCCTCTTAACGAATCTAAAAAGAGTATTTGTTGCTCTGTCAAAAATGAGCTCTTTCTTATATAACCCCCATGTCCTTCGGACACAAAATCAGAGATTTTGACAAAGCATGAAGCTCCACACTGAAGGCCGCCGGGAACAGGTATTGCCCTGAACGGATTAAATGGCAGTGGGTCACAGGACGTGACAGGAACTGCCATTTCCCTCGGAGCAAATCATGGATGATTTGCGAGAATGAGTGAAGGGTAATACCTGTTCCCGGCGGCCGGATCGAAGCGAGTTTCATATAAAAAATCATCATTCTGCATTTATCAGATAAATTAAAGAAAAAAAGAAAAAAAAGAAATTTGTTGCCCATGCACTGATAAAAGGCGGAAGCATTTTACCATATCCAAGTGATGTACAAAAGCCAAACATGACCCAGTAAAAAAAAGATACAATAATACCTATTGCTATCCCAAGTGGAAAGTTTTCTTTTATTCCCGGCCTTATCCCCGTTGCAGCTCCTGTCAGGACCATTATAATACAGATAAAGGGGAAAGCTGTCCTTCCAAAAAGATCAACTTTATATGAACTTGCATCATATCCTTCTTTCTCAACTTTTTTAATATAGGCTGAAAGTTCACTGAAACTCATTTCTTCAGATTTCTTAACTATTTTTTGCAGATCTTTTGGCAGAATATCAAGCTTAAAATCTTTGAACTTATATGATTTAACCGTATTTTTTTCAGTGGCATTTTGATATTTCTGTTCCAGCACTTGGGAAAAGTGCCATGACCCGTTTTGAAATACACCTTTTTCCGCATCCACCCTGCCTGTCATTTTAAAATTATTATTAAAAAAACTTAATGTTATTCCTGAAATTGTTTTATTGACTGGATTAAAATATTTAAAATGCGCTATTGTTTTATCACCTTTAATCCATATATTTTCTCTTGCACTGTAAATTCTCCCTTGATGCCTTATGAAAGAATTGTAAATATAATTGGACCTTGACATGGTTACAGGCACCAGAGTTTCACTTAAGAAAAACATCATTGCAGCAAGAAAAAGCCCGGTATAAAACGCTGGTTTAATAAGGTAATACACACTGATTCCACTACTCTTTAACGCCATCAGTTCATTATTTCTGTTCATGATTCCAAAGGCAAAAATGCTGGCAAGGACGGTTCCTGCAGGAGTTAATTGAACAAACATGAATGGAAGTTTTAGAATAACATATTCAAAGGCCTTAAACAGAGGCATGTCAGCCTTAAGAAATTTATTCATATGCGTTAAGTAATCAACTGAAACAAAGATGCAGAGTATGATTAACTGCACAATGAGAAAAAATTTTATAAATTCCTTTATCCAGTATTTATGAATGATGGACATTTTTTTATTATATCCCGGCAGGTATTATTTTAATTTTTTTATTGAGGCCACATATACTGAAATAAAACGAGGTATCCTGAAAGGACGCTCATTTGCTATTCGTCTAAGAATATATATACCTGCGAAGGCCATAAAAAAATCAGGAAGCCACATCCCAACCACAGGAGGATAAAATCTGTATTTTCCAAATGACCAGCCCGCAGCAAGAAGAAGATAGTACAAAAGAAAGAAAAAAAGGCCAAGTCCCAGACCTGAAGACCTTTTTGAAGAACCTGACTGAAGTCCGAGTGCAAAGAATAAAAGCCCAAGGGCCATGCATGCAAAGGGTACGGAAAGTTTTTCATGAAATTCCATAAGGGCGGAATTTTCCAGTTTTTTATTTCCTTTTTTTTCTCCAATAAATTTTAAAAGTTCCATAAAACTCATTTCATCAATCTCTTTTGATTTTTTTGCTTCTCTTTTTCTCTGGGGTTTCAGATTAAAATTAATGTCATAGGTCGTAAAATAAACATAGTTAACCGATTTTGTTTTCAGGTCAACCTGGTTGACCATGCCATTAAAAAGTCTCAAAGTATATGACATGTTTTTGGGATCTGATAACAAAATACCTGACGGCGCAATGGAAATACTTATTTTCCCGTCGATTCTGCTGTCTTCTATATACACATCCTTTAATTGTTTTGTCTTTATGTTTTTGGAATTCACATAGATCATAATTCCATTAAAGGTATTATTAAATCTTCTCTCCCTTAATGCAATATTAAAACTGGATCTGGCAACTTTAATACTCTGATACGCAATGGCACTGTTCCCCCATGGTTTAGCGCATAAAGTTATCCAGAGAGTAATCAGGGTGCCGAGAACACAGAAAAACATAACAGGAACAAGCAGCCTGTATATAATAACGCCACCTGCCTTTAATGCAATGATTTCATTGTCCTGTGACATTCGCATAAAAATTAAAAGCACGGAAATCATCACCGACATGGGAAGTGTAAATTCTAAAAAACGGGGAAGAGTATAAACTATCAAAAGAAAAACATCTGAAATATTTGTATTGTAATTAACCACCATATTGGTTATTTGAGGAATTCTCGTCATAAGAAATATGAAGGTGAGGAATAAAAGAGTAATTGCAAAGGGAGGGATCAATTCTCTGAATATGTATCTGTTTATAATAGTGTTTACTCTCATTTTCAGGGAAAATATATTGATTCCGGCCATGTGTCAAGAATATTGCATAATGCTCAGGCTCTTTTTTAACAAGAATTATTGACCGATATTGATACTGCATGATAATTACAGAGCAATCACCATTTCTAACAATTGTAAAAAATATGAAACTCCATAGAGTGGATAAAACACATGAAATGTATTATTATAGCAAATGGAATTATAAAAAATTATGAGTATTTAAAAAATCTTGTAAATCAATCAGATGTGATTGTATGTGCAGATGGAGGAACAAAACATCTGAGGAAAATAGATATTGCACCGGACATTGTGATCGGCGATCTTGATTCGATAAATTCAAAGGACAAAAACTTTCTTGAAGAAAAACATGTTAAAATAATTCAATATCCTGAAAAAAAAGATTTCAGTGATACAGAACTTGCCGTTGAATGGGCAATTAAAAACAAAACTGATTATATAACCCTTACAGGCACAACCGGGGATCGACTGGACCACACCCTGTCCAATATTTTTCTCATGAAGACCATAGCTGCCAAAGGCGTTGCATGCAGAATGATTGATGACCATAATGAAATTTATCTTGTTTCAAAAAGCATCAATCTTAAAGGAAAACCAGGGGATCTTCTTTCCATTATTCCTGTCACGGAAAAAGCAACGGGACTTACGCTTAAAGGTCTTGAATATCCGCTTGAAAATGCTGAGATCTCCATGGGATCTTCCATGGGAATCAGTAATTGTTTTGCTGATGATCAAGCTCAAATAAAAATAAAAACCGGGATTATTCTTGTAACGAAGTCCAGAGACTGATCGATTTTATATTCAGAAAAAAATACACTTTACCAAAATAATTTGATCTACTGAAAACAAGTGTCAAATAAAAACATGGGGACTTAATCTTTGATAAAAGGTTGGCCAATGATTATAAGTAGTATTCTCTTTATTAGAGGGACAACCGGAATCGATGGATCAAATCAGAAAAAGTGCAGGAAGTAGATCCATCGCCCAATTGGGCAAGGGCTCTACCTTTTTCTCATAGTGTCCGGATTTCATGATGACAATCTGTTGAAATCTGTTTTTTTCTGAAGAATTATCAAGGATCCAGGCTTCATCCACTAAAGGCAGGACTGTCTTGACGTGCTTTATAGTCCTTGGGATGCGTGAATGTATTTTTTCCACTGGTACATCATGCCCACCCTCAAAAGTGCGCTGATGTACCCGGGCTTCATTCAGGCTTGAGTCAATCAAATGAATATAAACCAGAATAACCGTATATCCGTGAGTTTTGGCCATGGCTATGAAGTCAATCTTCGATTCATGCGAAAAGACTGTCTCAAAACAAAAAGAAGTGCCCTGTTTAATCATATCTTCTCTCATGTCTGTCGCTAATGTCGCAGCCTCGTAACTAAACATTTCCGGATTTTCCGGATTAATTGCTTTGGCTATCAAGTCGGCATTAATAAACTTTATACCGTATTTAGACAGATATTGATTGTAGAATGTGGATTTGCCTGCGCCATTTCCTCCGGCTAAAACCCAGAGTTGTTTTGTATCAGACATTAAATAGCCTCAAATTTGCCGTTCTGAAATCTCCCTGTCTGCCTTTCACCTGACATAGTATTCACTTTATCAAGGAATCCAGGCTTGCTAACGCTTGCCTCAAAATAAAAAGGCGCAGATGTTACTGGTTTACCGGAAAAGCCTTTTTCTCTATCGGCCTCAAGCTCATTCAAAACAGCATTGGGATCAATTGGAATGCTTCGAGATGTTTCCAAACGAATCTCTTTTAGGCCCTGAGTTACTGAAAAAACATCAGCAGCACTAATATTTGAAGCAATGGCTCTACCTAATTTCGCCCAATATTCAATTTGGCCATTTATAGATCTATTTTGTACCTTGGCTTGTCGTTGCGCCTGGATAACCAGGCTTTCATCTATTCGTAAAGATCTGGTTGTCATAGCTACCTCCATCGGGTTCATTAAATTGATACTGTTAGCATCAATTTGATGCATTATGCCACAATTTTAATTTTTAAATTTGATTTTGTCAACCTGAATTCTGACTTGTGATTCACCCCGCTAACATCTCAGTTAAAAAAGCAAAAAACGACAAGTCATGATGTGTATAAATACTTCCGTGAATAAACAATGGTATTTTCGGGGTTTGAAAAATTCTCCGTCTTCCCATGTATGCCAGACAAACACTTTTTTTATGAGCGAGCGGATTTTGGTTAACCTGCCGGTGATACCAACATCAAAAAAACCTGTTTCAGACCTACTGCGACTTTCTCTATTTTAATTCGCATCTTCATGCAATAGTTTCGGATGGTTGTTTTCTTAAAGAATGTCCTTCATCAGATAAGATGGGTCCCAAAGGCACTTATCATGCATTACGGTGCTACAGAGCCTGCATTTGTCAAGGCACTTGGGAAAAATGCCGCAGATTACGCTTCTGACATAAAAAAAGCATATAAAATCACACCGGATTACACAATGGCCGGATGTTCTGCTGCAGGAATTGCATTTCAGTCAGCAGTTTTGAAAGCAGGGGGTATTTTCAACTTTCCAGTCATAGATACGGTCTAATTTTTCAATAACCGTTTTATTGAGGCCGTCCGAGGTACAGTTTTACCATTCCTTTAACAAAAAAATACAGAAAATAATAGCAGAATACAGCCAGAAGTAACAGGGTCATTTCCAGGCCTGCCATTACATTATACCTGTGCCAGTTTTGGGAAAGATCCTTTATTCGCTGCGGCACCCGGTCAAATGAAATTTTTTTCACATGCCCCTCTGAAAAATCCAGATAAAAAGCAGCATGTGCATGCCAGACAATAATTTCTTTTTCCGGGTCCTGATCCACCTGGACCGTACGGACAAACCCGCCGCCAAACATGTCTCTGTCAATCACTTCAGTTGTCATAAAAATTTTTTTATTCTCAGGGCCAAGGACCCTTATTTGTATATGAAGTAATTCTCCATCTTTCCGCTGGTTGACCTGGACCTTAAATTGTTTTTTCCCGGATTTCCAGACCAGTCCGTCTGCCGGTTGTAATTTTTTATTAATTTGTTTTCGTTCATATGAAATGTGCAGATAAACTCCAAGGAGCAGAATAACAGGCCCTGCAAGTAAAAATATTTTAATTGTTTTTCTTCTCACTCAATCCAGTCCTTTATTGGGAGTTTAATTTTTTTATGGCTGCTTTATCACCCAGTTCAGCCGCTTTTTTATAATATTCTTTTGCCTTAGACATATTTTTGGGTGTACCCCATCCGGATTCATAGGCCTGGCCAACAACGTACAGAGCTTTTGGAATATTTTGATCAGCCGCTTTTCTAAACCACTTCAGAGCGGTTGATTTGTCTTTTTTGACTCCCATGCCATTATAGTACGTAGCTCCAAGATTGAATTGAGCTTCAGGATATCCCAGGTTTGCAGATTTTAAAAACAGTTCATGGGCTTTGGCCATGTCTTTTTTTACACCACTACCATTCATATACAGCACACCCAGATTATATATGGCATTGGAATTATTTTTCCGGGCAGATTTTTCATAAAGTTCACGAGCTTTGTTCAGATCTTTTACAATACCAAGCCCATCATTATACAGAGATCCCAACATCAGCTGACATCCGGAATGACCCATCCTGGCGCACTGTTCATACTCTTTAAAGGCCGATTTATAATTTTTTTTATGATAAAATCTGTCCCCTGCTGTTGCATATTCCTTTGCAGATTTTTCGGGAAACGGGATCCCAAGCAGCTGTCCTTCAGGTTCTTTGCCACGGATCTCCGGTTCCATGAGTTGCAATTCCATTTTTGCATCTTGATGTCCCTGGCCGGCCGCTTTCTTAAGCCAGTAGACAGCTTTTTTTTTATCTTTAACAACCTCATCACCGCTTTTATACATATCTCCAAGTATATACTGGGCTTGTCCATACCCCTTCTTTGCTGATTTAATAAGATTTTCAACCATTTTCTTTGAATCCCGGCTTATTTCCCCGACTCCATCTTCATGAAGCAAAGCAAGCAGATAATAGGCTTCTGCATTATCTCCAGCCACAGCTTTTTTTACATTTTGAACAATCTGCCGCTCTAGTGTTTGTATTTTATCGGTTGAGTATTTTTTAGAATTTTTTCTTAAATCACCTACTATTTTTCTTACTTTATCTACATATTGCTGCGTATTATCGACGAATTGTTTTTTCTCCTGTATAGCATCATTTTGTGATATTGGAGGCGCATTATAATGGTCTTGCCCGGTGACCTGCACCCTGTTTTTTTTCTCTGAATATGATATCTTTGCTGTCATTCCCTTTTGTGGAGGACCAATCATGTCAACAGGCGTGGCAAAAATTACTCCCTTTCCCCTGCCGATAACCTTCCACTGACCGATCTCTATCTTGCTGCCCTCTGAAATTTCAAAAAAAAGATCAACCCTGCTGCCTTTTGGAATGATTTCGGCCTTGATCGTTTCTATGGTGATGGTGTTATTATTAACTTTCGTAACCGTACCGCTTATTGACACCTGACCGGCAATACCCTGGTGTGTAATGGTCAGACCTAACC
>WFQS01000158.1 GCA_015486915.1 Desulfobacteraceae bacterium | reverse complement strand
TGATTACGACAGCCCCTGGAAAGAGGCTCTGGAGATATACTTTAAAGATTTTATGGAATTCTTTTTTTCTGGAATCGCCGATGAAATTAACTGGTCAAAAGGATATAAATTCCGGGATAAGGAATTTCAGCAAATTGTAAGAAATGCCGAAATCGGCAGACGATACGCTGATAAACTTGTGAGTGTATGGTCTGTTCAGGGGGATGAAATTAACGTCATGATTCATATTGAAGTTCAGGCTGACCGGGATATAAACTTTCCCGAACGGATGTATGTTTATAACTACAGAATTTATGATAAATATAGAAAGCCTGTTACCAGTCTTGCCATTCTGGCGGATGAGAATGCTGCATGGAAACCCCGGCAATTTTCCGCGGATCAATGGGGATGCAAAATTGATTTTCAATTTCCCATTGTAAAACTAAGGGAATTTGGAAAGGATATGGATACGCTTTTAACTGATTCTAATCCCTTTGCGTTGATAACAGCAGCCCACCTGCTGACACAAATCTCAAAACATGATGTTCAAACAAGGTATGACGGGAAATGGAGACTAACCCGCATGCTATATGAAAAAAATTATACCAGAGAGCAGATCTTGAATCTCTATAGATTCATTGACTGGCTCATGGTGCTTCCTGAATCACTGTCAAAAAAATTCAATAAACAACACAAGGAATATGAGGAGGGTAAAAAGATGCCTTTTATAACAACCGCTGAAAGGATAGGAAGAGAGGAAGGAATAGAGGAAGGAATGCTTACTGACGCAAGGGAAATGGTCTTGGAAGCTCTTGATATAAAGTTTAGCAATGTGTCGGAAGATATCCATAAACAGATCAGGGCCTTGAACAATAGGATATTGCTCAAAAAGCTTCATAGATCCGCCATTCAAAGCAAAGACATTGAAGGATTCAAAAAAGCAATCCGTGAAATAATCTCTGAACCAGTAACATAATCGTTTAAAATCAAAGCTGACAGATTTCATTTCATTTTACGTCACTGAAGTGATGAGGACTTTTTTATCTCTTGAATCATGCGACCATACTTCCGGGGACATAAGTAAGTATGGTGTCCTCGGAAAAGTATGGTCAGAATCTGTATATTGCTGTTTTTGATGGCAAAAAGGGCAATATAGGGGGCTAAAACACGACTTTTTAGAGTGTTAAGACTGTATTTTCAATCACTTAGCTTGGTCAGACCCCATATTGCCATGAATTGTGCTTTTTCGGAAAAATAAATCTGTCCCCTTTTTCATGATTTATTTTTAAAATTAGTTTGTGTCTGACCGAAAATCATTGAAAGCATGTTAATTGTGGCACCACACTTCTTGAAAGGATCTAAAATTTTCAATAAAGCTATCAACCCGGCGTATGTTTTCCTATTTTTTTATTCTTTTTGAGTCAGTCTTCAATTTCTTTTGGGAATCTTATTGCTTGCATTTGCTCTTTTCCGTGGTCTTCCCTGCCCTCTGAACTCTACACGCATATTTAATTTCTGTTCAATTTGATCAATAAACCGTTTGCTGCCGGTCAACTGTCCCCGCTGAAGCGCTTGCCTAATCAAGTCCCATTCTCCCCTGGGAATGATACGCTTTACCCATTCCTCATATTTCTTTCTCCGGTCATTCATGGTCGCAGCCAGTTTCATATAGCAGGGGTCATAATCCAGCCAATCCAAATGTTTAAACCCCACTTTACTCTGATAACTTGACCAAGGATACGCAGCAGGATCTGAAATCATTCCAGCCCTGACCGGATTCAATTCAACATAGCGGCTGCATGACAAAAGATACTCTTCTGTACTTATGGGGCTTGATTTATACCGGCCTTCCCACAAGCTGCCAGTCCGTTTTTCCAGTTTATTGACAAATCTTGTCTGTCTACCGTTCACCCGCTTCATAAGCTGCCCCATAGCTTTAACATCCTTTCCAGGATCAACGATCAGATGTATATGATTTGTCATCAGGCAAAAAGCGTAAACCTTGCATCCCAATTTTTCTTTCCACTCCTGAATGGATTCAAGGTAATATTGATAATCACCATCAGCAGCAAACACAACCTGTCTGCTATGCCCTCTCTGGATAATATGATGGGGACAGTCAGGAATGATTATTCTTGATTTTCTCGGCATGAATCTTAATACCACACACAAACCGGCTTAACAAATACAAAATAAATCTGTCCCCTTTCGCTAATCTGTCCCCTTTTCTTTCGGGTAAATCCTTTGACTTTTAATCTCTTTATATTTA
>WFQS01000157.1 GCA_015486915.1 Desulfobacteraceae bacterium | reverse complement strand
TTGGATATGCCTGATCCTGATATTAATATACCGCTGCAGGACAGAAAAATAGGAGGCCTTGGGATTTTTTTTGTTACACAAAAATCCAGTGCATGCACCTATTTCTATGAAGATGGAATGAATGTCCTGAACATAACATTAGAGACATAGTTCATAAATGATAGAGGAAGAATATATGAAAGTATTTGCATATTCCCAGTTAAGCAGTGTTTCAGGAATTCGTGAATGAATTTTTGTCGTAAACATATTATGGATATTCTCCTGCATTCTGAAAAACGGGTGGCTCCTGGAGAATTAATCAAAATGGTTTGCCTTGAAACCGGCCTGTCACGTGCCGAGGTTAAGCAAGCGGTAAAAGACCTTACCGGTGAGGGAAAAATTGCATACACATATGATTTCGGCTCAACTTATATGGAGCCTTCCTTTTCCAGGCCTGTGAGAATAACAGAACATTTCACGCTTTTGCCCCGACCAGGAAAAATAAGTTCAGATAACTGCCATGAGGCAGATCTGAACAGCGTTACTATGCCTCTCAACGAACATAAAAAGAGCATCAGTTACTTCGCCAAAAATGAGCTCTTTCATTTAAAGAATACGGATATTGAAATTATCATTGATCCTGGAATCTCATTTGGATCAGGCAGGCATCCCACCACAAAGCTGTGCATTGAAGCAATGGAACAGGTTTTTTTCAAAGAGAAACTTTTAAGTGGAAAAAAAAGACTTAGAGCCGTTGATATTGGAACAGGTTCCGGAGTTCTTGCCATTGCTGCTGTCAAAGCCGGAATATCAGAATGCCTTGCCGTTGATACAGATCCCAATGCTGTTTTTGAAGCAAAACGCAATGTTAAGCTTAACAGACTTGAAAAAAAGGTAAAGGTTACGGGAAAAGAGATATCCTGTAACGCTGATAAACTATATGGGAAATATTCTCTTATATGTGCAAACTTAAGATTTCCCACACTTAAAAAACTGTTGCCCCTGTTTTTAAATATCGTATCAGACTGTTCTGTTCTTATTTTATCGGGAGTCAGGATATGGGAAACCGGAAATCTTATTGATATTTATTCCGAAAAGGGATTTAAGTGTCTCTGGAAAAAAAGCAGTAAAAAATGGTCGGGACTTGTCTTTTACAGGTCTGTGACGTCTCCCTGACATTGCTTTCAAACAAATTTTTTTTATAAGAAAGAGCTCAATTTTGACAAAATAACAAATCCTCTTTCCATGTGCATAAGTGAGGCGCTGTAATGCAGTTCAAATCTGCCTCATGGCAGTCAGTTTATATTTGTTATCACTTCTTTGAGAATTATCCCTACTTTGGGACTTGTTTTTTCTGCAGTTTGAATAATTGCTTCTATATCCGCTTTTTCCGGAGCATCGGGGTTATTGATATTGGTGATGGTCGACAGCCCGAGAATTTTCATTCCTCCGTGTATCCCTGCAATGGCCTCCATGATTGTTGAAAACCCGACTGCATCACCGCCTATAAGCCTTAAAAATCTTGTTTCGGCAGGAGTTTCAAGGGACGGGCCTGAAAGCCCTGCATAAACCCCTTTTTTTATGGGTATTCCTGTTTTTATGGCAGCTTTTTCTGCAAGCTCGGCAAGTCTTTTATCATATACTTCTGTCATATCGGGAAACCTCAATCCCAGAGTATCATTATTTGGACCGGTAAGGGGATTTTTACCCGTCAGATTAATGTGATCTTTTATGATCATTATCTCGCCGGTATGAAAATCAGGGTTAATACCACCTGAGGCATTACTTATCACGAGATACTTAACTCCGAGCTGCTGCATTACCCTTACCGGAAAGCTCACTTCAAGAGGAGAATATCCCTCGTATAGATGAAATCTTCCCTGCATGGCAATAATGCCTTTTGAGGCAATTGTACCACAGATAAGTTTTCCCATATGGCTTTCAACGGTGGAAACGGGAAAATTCGGGATATCTGAATAATCAATTTTTTCTCCAATATCTATGGAATCTACGCTGCTTCCAAGCCCTGTTCCCGTGAGAAATCCCACTTCAGGAGAAACGGAAAGTTTTTTTTGCAGAAATTCTGTGGTCTCAATAATTTTTTTTCGGTACAGCTTTGTCTTTTGATTTTGCATTGTTTAAGATCTCATTTTGCAGAAAATAAAATTTTCAATCATTTTTTTTGAGTTTTCTTATGTAGCAGTGAGCAAATATTATCAGGAATCAAGTATTTCCCGTAATTTTCTGGAAAGCCCGTTCACTGTAAAGGGTTTTTGAATAAAATTTACCCCCCTTTCCAGCTCACCGTTTTTTACTATGTGATTGTCTGTATAGCCTGAAGTAAAAAGAACCCTGATATGGGGAAATTTTGTCTTTAATTTTTCAGCAAGTTCCCTTCCGCCAAGTTCAGGCATGATAATATCGGTTATTAAAATATCAATTTCAATTTTATGTTTAATGATGACAAATTCCATCAATTCCATGGCTTTTTTACCGTTGGATGCCTCATATACTGTATAACCCATTCCTGTTAAGGCTTCTTTTGTAAAAAGCCGCAAATCATCATTATCCTCTGCAAGTAAAACAGTCTCATTTCCTCTGGCAAAATTCTCTGTCTGGGATAATTTTATTTCAGGTCTATCCTGCTTTTCCCTGGAAAGAGGCCAGTATATTTTAAAAGTAGTCCCTTTTCCATTCTCGGAATAGACATAAACAGAGCCCTTGTTCTGCTTGACAATCCCGTAAACAGTTGAAAGCCCAAGGCCCGTACCTTTGCCCTTCGGCTTTGTGGTAAAAAAAGGTGTGAAAATATTATCACAGGTTTCTTTATCCATACCGGCACCAGTATCACTTACGGAGAAATAAACATGCTCTCCTTTTTTTGAGCCTGGATGGTTGGCAATATATTCATCGTCGAGAACAGCATGTCCTGTTTCAATGGTGATTTTCATTTCTGAGGCTGTGCTTGTCTTTTCAATAATAGCATCCCTGGCATTAACAACAAGATTCATAAATATCTGCTCGATCTGCCCGGGATCAGCTTTTATGGGCAAAGCTTTTTTATCAAAAAACAAATCCATCTCTATATTTTCACCTATTAAACGGCGCAGCATTTTATCTAAATTTGCAATAAGTTTATTAAGATCGATATTTTCAGGTTGATAGATCTGTCTGCGGCTGAAAGCAAGCAACTGGCGGGTTAAAGTTTCAGCACGTTTACCGGCTTTCTGGATTTCACTTATATGTTTAAACAAAGGTGCAGTGTCATCAACACCCATCAATAAAAGATCAGACCGGCCGTTTATGATGGTGAGAAGATTATTAAAATCATGGGCAATGCCCCCGGCAAGAATACCTATTGATTCCATTTTCTGTGCCTGAAGAACCTGACTTTCCAGGTCTTTGATCCTTGTTATATCCGTTAAAACAGTGAGGATCTGCTGGATATTGGAATCGGCATCTTTTATCATTGGAAATTTTTCAATATATGTATGATGAATCTTCCCTTCAGAATCCTTATACTTTCCTTCATGTTCAATTTTGCCCTTTTCCCGATTTAGAAGCTCCATATCTTCCTGGTAAATATCCATGGCAAGTTTTTTATTTTTTATAAATTCCAACGCTGTTTTATGCAACACCTCTTCTTCTGCCATGCCAAGGATATCTTTGGCCATTTTATTGACAAATATCGCTTTTGCCTTTTCATCCTTAACACAGATAAAACAGGGCATGGAATCGACAATTGCTTTAAAAAAAAGGCGTTGCTCTTCCATTTTCTTTTTTGCAAGTTTCTGCTCAGTGACATCTTCACCAATGAGAATGCCTCCTTTAAATAGTTTTTTACTATAAACCGGCACGGCTTTGATATTTAGATAACCTCCAAAATCTCCGGAGAAAACAGGAACAAAAACATCTTCAAGTATTATTGTTTCTCCATGGAAAAGTTTTTCTAATTTTTTGTCCAGCCCTGCGCTTACAATTCCGGGGAGTTTCAGTATATTTTTCCCCACAAAAAAATTGCGGTTATACCTGTTTTTTGCAAAAATTTTAAGATGCCATTTATTAACAAATGTCACAATGCCCTTATCATCAAAAAGTATAATTGAAACAGGACTTTCATCCAGCAGTTTCCTGTATTCATCCTGGCTTTCCTTTATCTGCTGGTTTTTTATCTCTAATTCCTCAGTCTGTGTCTTTATAAGTCTTTTTGCGATGACAAAGGCTGCGGTAAGGCACATAACCAGAACTCCTGCCATTAACAGAAAGGCTTTTACCCACTGCGGAAAAACTCTTATGGTCTTTTCAGCAACTCCTGCAAAGCATGGGGCTGCAGCAAAAAAAAGAATAATTATCAATATGGAAGCAATGGTAAAACAATTTTTTTTCTTTAAAAACATCTGTTGTCTCCGGTGCAGAACAAAAAAGATATTTGAAGCGTGTCTGTTTCGTGGATTTGTTAATTTTTTTATCAAATTAGTTTCAACCACGAAATAATAATAATTGCAAGTGCAAAAAACAAACAATAGTTATCTATCTGGTGTGCATTTTTTGAATAATTTTCTCTTTTTTGGAAAAAAGAGAAGATAAGACCGGATATAAGTCCTGCGATAAATCCAAAAAAATGGGCAGAAATATCTGTATTTTTCCCTCCGCTTAACATACCGAGAAGAGCTGCTCCTGCTCCAAGGGGAATGATGAGACGGTGTGTGACCCCGGAAATTTTAAATTTTTTAATTGTCTGAAAGGCCACAAGAATACCTGCAGCACCCATGACAGATGTTGAAGCACCTATGGAAATATGTGCTGTCCTGTACATATATGCATTGACGAGATTTCCCGCTGCACCTGAAACAATCAGCAGAAGAAGCCCGGCACCTGAACCCGCCATGGTGCATACCGGAATGCCAAAGGCAAGAAGTCCTGCAATATTTCCGGCAAGGTGCGCAACCCCTGCATGGAGCATAAGTGCAGTAACGATTCTATAGTATTCACCATTAAGGATATAGAAGGCTGAGGAGCCATACTCCATAATTATTTTTCTTTCGTTGCCAGAATAAACAGAGCCGGAATATATGGCTGTAAGTACAAGTACTGAAAAAATCATCACAGATTTTTCAAGGGGCATGGAAAACAGATCAATTTCGTTTTGATCGTGTATTTTTAAATTTTCCCGATGAAATTTTGTTATGGCTTTTATTGCAGAATCAACATCTTTCTCATCTATAAGTAAATCAAAACCTGTTTCGTTTCTTATAAAATCAACTTCTATCCCCTGGGATTCAAGAACAAGTATGAATAAATTGGTCTGCTTTTCTGTAAGATTGTTTAAGTGTTCTTTCATAGTTTTATGGTACAATAAATATTTTATTGCAGAGGTCCTCACTTGTTAACATTTTTCATATAACCGCCATGAGGCCGAGCTGGATTCTCTCAGACAGCCTTTCAACAAAACATGGGCCGCAGGCGCGGAGCCAACTCTCACTCCGAAAGGAAATTGATCGGAGTTTCATATAAAACCGCCATGAGGCGGATCTTAACCGCGTTACAGCGCCTCACAATGGAAATAAAAAGAGCATCTGTTACTTTATCAAAAGTGAGCTCTTTCATATAAAAAAAAATGAACAGCCTAACGCCAACCATGTATGTAAAAAAACAACAGGAAATTTATCATTTCAAGAATAGTCTGTAAAGATAATTTGATTTTCTTATCAAAAGAATGTATATTTGTAAAAATATATCTTATAATTTTTTATAACGGCCATGAGGTCGATCTGAAGACTATTAAACTGCCTCACAACGAACAATGAAACTCTTATAATTCAAAGTGCTTTACAGGAGTTTCATATAAAGGAATTCCTGTAAATCTTTATTAAAATAAGAGTTGGCTCCGCGCCTTCGGCCCTATATTTGTCAGAATCTTTGATTCTTAGAGGCTGCCTGAGGGCATCCAGATCTGCCTCGTGGCAGTTATACATAAAGAGTGTAAAATGTTAAGGAAATTACCGATTGAGAAGGATATTGAATCGAGAAAAGTTTTAAAAAAACTTACCAAAGCACATAGGGCATTGGCTGAACTAAAAGGGATTGTTGCAACTATTCCCAATGAAAATATCTTGATTAATACATTAGGACTTCAGGAAGCAAAAGATAGTTCAGCAGTAGAAAACATAATTACAACACATGATGATATTTACAAAGCAGAATTAAATCTTGATGGCTTTAAATCATTAAATGCAAAAGAAGTTCAGAATTACATATCTGCATTGAAAAAAGGCTTTGCTTTAATTTCAAAAAATAAAATTCTTTCAAACAGAGATATTATTGCCATACAATCGGAATTGGAAAAAAACAATGCAGGATTTAGAAAACTGCCAGGAACCGCCTTAAAAAATGATGCCACAGAAAAAACAGTTTATACTCCACCACAAGAATATTCGGAGATATTGGATTTAATGTCAAATCTGGAACAATTTATCAACGAGAATACAATGTCTGATTTTGATCCATTAGTAAAAATGTCAATAATTCATTATCAATTTGAAAGTATTCACCCCTTTTATGACGGCAACGGACGAACCGGACGAATTATTAATGTGTTGTATTTGGTCATGCAGGATTTATTGAATCTTCCCGTGTTGTATTTAAGCCGATATATAATTCTGAATAAAGGGATGTATTATAAACTGCTGCAAGAAATTAGAGAAACAGAAAATTGGGAAAACTGGTTGTTTTATATGCTTGATGCAGTTGAACAAATATCAAAAGAAACAATTGTATTGATAGGAAACATCAGGGAATTAATTTTTGAATATAAAAATCTTCTTCGCAACAACTATAAATTTTACAGTCAGGATTTGTTAAATAATTTATTTAAACATCCCTATACTAAAATTGCGTTTATAGAAAGAGATTTAGGAATTTCAAGAATTACAGCAGCAAAATATTTAAATGAATTGACAAAAGACGGATTATTGAAAAAACAAAAATTAGGAACAGGAAATTACTATATAAATGAGAAATTAATGAATTTATTAACAATGAAAGGATAAACACAATAGTGTAAAAAATTTTCTGTAAATTCAATTTTCAGTAAACACTCAGGTTTTTTAAATCAATAAAATAACACCACCGTGGTCTCTGCGTTTCTGAACCCATCCTATTAAGCTGAACCATTTAAAAATACCATAGTACAGATATTCGAAAGGCATAATTATAGTGCAAGACAAATTTTTCAACAAATATATGGAATGAAAGAAATAAACGAAAAATAATCATAAAAACCAGCCGGAAAACATCATACCTACTGGTTTTTTCTTACTACATTTTTAAACCATGAAATTTATGACATTTTCACAGCGCCGCTGACCACAAGTTAAATATTTATAGCCTGATAATCCTTTCATCTCAATGAGACCTTTGAGGTTATGGCAATATTTTCATTGACAATTGAAAGCATTGCTTTATATTTTCATATGAGTTGAGGCTCATATAAATGGAGTTGCATATGAATACGATGAATATGAAAAAACTGGCAAAATACTTCAAGCTTCTCAGTGACGGCAACCGTCTGGATATCCTCCGGGCCATAGGCAAAAAAGAACGGTCTGTGACGGAAATTATTAATATTACCGGGCTTTCACAGACCCTGGTGTCCTTTCACCTGCGTGCTTTGCGGGAGGCCCAAATGGTTACGGCCAGACGTCAGGGGCCGTTTGTCTATTACAGCATCGCCCATCATGGGATGATTGATCTTCTTGGGGATTTTTATTCTTTGTTTGTGATAGAAAAAAATATTGCCTCCGCATCGGCAGACATCAACCAACGAAAACAAGGATAGATGGAGAACATAACCAATGACGAGAAAAAAGAACCCATCCGCTTCTAAGAGGGAATTGCTCGGCACCATGATTGCCGCTTTACTGGAAGATTTTTCCGAAGAGGAAAAAAAAAAGATTCTGCGGTACCCAACACGGAACAAGAGCCAAAACAGTGAAACAATTGAAATGGTGGAACAGTGAATTCAGAACTGCACGGACTCAGGTGTGAGTCCTGTTGATGTGAGCAAAGAGGTTTTGGCTGCCATCAGTTACATCCATGACCTGGAAGGCTATGCCACTGCGGAATTAAAAACGCTTTTTAATGACTGGTTGATAGAAATCGAACGATTGGTCACCGCATTTGTCCGGGAGAACAAACAGGTTGATTCCGAGGCAGTGGCGCATCATTTCAAACTTGAGCGTGACAGTGTTATTTTTATTATCAGCAAACTTACCCGTGAGGGAAAAATCAGCATGCAGGCAAGTAATAATGAGCCTTGTAGAATCCTGCCGTTACGAAACAAAAAGGAGAAAGACAATGACGTTAATGGATCAGTGGTAGTGGGTATTGAATAATGGGCATTGAAATCATCTGTGGCTTTATTGTCCTGATTTTCAGTGCCATTTTAGCCATGGCGGGGATGGGGGCTGCGTTTATCTTTATCCCCATTTTCTTCTGGTTGGGGATTCCACTTGAGGTGGCAATTCCCACTGGATTATTCTTAAACGGTGTTGGATTGACTGCAGCTTCAATACAAAACATCAAAAAAAAGCTGGTACCCTTTCAGATCGCAGTACCCATAGTAGGCATCTCTCTTGTCATTGCTCCCTTAGGGGCCATCACCAGCAAATATTTTGAACGTTCAATACTTTTGGGGCTGTTTGCCGCTTTTCTGATTTTTGCCGGCAGCATGATTCTGTTTTATAAGCCCAGACGTAGGAAAAGTATTGATAAAAGTCGTAAGGATATTTTCGTCGGTATGGGTATTGGTGCCTTTGCAGGATATCTTTCCGGCCTGCTGGGCGTTGGCGGCGGCGGGGTTATCTCTCCAGCATTAATTTACCTGGGCCATGAACCCAAAAAGGTGGCGCTATGCAGACTCAAATATCGCAGAAGGATAAGGACCGGATAAAATCCGGTATTCACGAAAAATATGAAAAAGTGGCCAGAAATCCGGAAGGATTGTTTAAATATCCCACCGGCAGAGCCGGGATGGAAGGATTAAACTATGATCCTGAACTGATGGAAGCGCTCCCGGATATCG
>WFQS01000156.1 GCA_015486915.1 Desulfobacteraceae bacterium | reverse complement strand
TTGTTTTTTTTATGAATTGTTCGATTTGTTGATGCAGATGATGGGTGTTTATAATAATATCAGTGCATCCGGCCTGTACAAGTTTGTCAATGGTAAGCTTGAGTACAGGTTTCCCGCCAAGGGTAAACAGGGGTTTTGGTTTTTTTCGGGTATATGGCAGAAGCCTTGTACCAAGGCCTGCCGCAAGAATTAAAGCTTTCATGTTTGGGAACCACCATCAGGGAAAATTAATTTTTTTCTTGATTTTGCTTCTGATTTTGTTCCTGACTTTGCTACATGGCAGCCGGGTCTGAATTGGAAATTTTTCATATATTGCCTTAGGAGCGAAAATTTTATAAGCTGAACGAAATTGCTTGTCTTCTTTTCCCATCTACTTCGTTGCATCAAAGGCCGAATACGTTGAGTATGCAACCTTTGATGCGCCTTGTACATGGGCCGGAATTCTGCGCTATTTCTGTTCAACTTATTTCATCTCCGATCCTAACCTGTTAATATTGTTTTTATTTGAAAAAACAATATTAATATAATGGCCATGTGGCCGATCTGGAGACTCTCAGATAGTCTCAAAGAATCAAAGGTTCTGACAAATATAAGGCCGAAGGCGCGGAGCCAACTCTTATTTTAATAAAAATTTTCAGGAGTTTCTTATAAAAAGGCTGCAATGGGTGAGCAGTTTTATTTATAATTTGATTTTGATCTTTTGTTAAAGTAGTATGCTTTTTGATCAGTTTCCTAATTTTTAACAATAATTAATACAGGAAAGAAAAATGGAAAAAAACATTGTAAAGAAGATTGACGATCTGGTTTCAATCAAAAGCATTCTTGTCAGCGTCTCAGACAAGTCAGGCCTTGAAACCTTTATTCCGGGAATGCTCAAAATCAATCCCGAATTAATTATCCTTTCAACAGGCGGTACTTTTAAAAGAATCAAAGAGATTCTCGGCGAAAAGGCCATTGTCTGCCTGCGCCAGGTTGCCGATTACACTGGTCAGCCTGAAACACAGGGCGGGCTGGTTAAAACACTTGATTTTAGGATTTATCTTGGACTTTTAACTGAAAAATATAATGAATCCCATCAAAATGATTTAAAACGGACATCTTCGATTACAATCGACATGGTTGTTACAAATCTTTATCCTTTCAAAGAAACCATTGCAAAACAGGGTGTTACATGTGAAAATGCCAGAGGTAATATTGATATTGGCGGTCCAACCATGATCAGGGCAGCTGCAAAAAATTTTATCAGAGTTGCATCTGTAGTAGATCCTGATGACTATCCGGTATTACTGGAAAAAATGAAGAATAACAACGGAGCATTAACCCTTGAAGATCGTTTTGGCCTTTCCGGAAAAGCTTTTGAGCATACTGCTGAATATGACCGTACCATAGCTGATTATTTTGCAGGCCTGTCTTTTGGTGATGTTAAAAACTGTTATAATTGACTGCCATTAAAAAAACGTATTGAATAGCGTCATAACATTACATATAGAGCATTTCAAATGACCTTGTATTGCTTTTTGAAGTAAATACTCTATTTTGAACAGGCTTAATCTCAAAATATAGTATGAAGTCAAGCAAAATTGACTATAGTTTCTTATTAAACGATCATAAGGAGAATAGAAAATGGCTGATGATTTAAAAAAAATGTACAGAACCGTGATGGATGATCATTTTACAAAAAACCTTGAGATAAGCTTTGTTGATGAAACAAAAAGACAGACTCTGTTCTATGAAAAGGTTTCCTGGGTTATTGACGGAGTAAACAAAGGTCTGCGTTATGGAGAAAATCCCGGTCAGGAAGCTGCCCTGTACCGTCTTTTAAATGGAAATCTTGTCCTTGGCGATGCCGAAACCATAAGGGCGGGAAAATATCTTGTATCTGATCTTGAGCTTCTTCAGTCCGGCAAACATCCTGGAAAAACAAATCTTACAGATGCTGATAATGCCCTTAATATCATGCGCTATTTTTCAGATACCCCATGTGCCGTTATTGTAAAACACAATAACCCATGCGGAGCAGCAAGATCTGATACCCTTGAGACTGCTTATTTAAAAGCATATATGGCGGACAGGATTGCTGCCTTTGGCGGATGCATTGCCTTGAACAAATCCGTTGACAGGTCAACTGCTGAAGCCATTGCTGACCAGTATGCCGAAGTTGTTGTTGCTCCTGAGTTTGAGGACGGAGTGATTGACATTCTCGGGAGAAGAAAAAATCTCAGGGTGATCAGAATTAACAATATTGAAAAACTCAAAACATTTATAGGAAACAGGGTAATTGACTTTAAGGCTCTTATGGATGGGGCTCTTGTTGCCCAGTGGTCTTTTGTTCCAAAGGCACTTACAAAGAAAAATCTTGCTGTTGCTGAAACTGAGTTCCAGGGTAAAACCTACAGAGTTGAGCGTAAACCCGATGAAAATGAATACGAAGATATGCTGTTCGGGTGGCTTGTGGAATCAGGGATAACATCCAACTCAGTTATCTATGTAAAAGATAATGTAACTGTTGGAATCGGAACAGGTGAGCAGGACAGGGTAGGGGTGGCTGAAATTGCCGTTGATAAAGCCTATAGGAAATTAACTGACAGGTACTCTTTTGAACGCTATGATACGCCTTTTGCCCTGCTTGATGACAGGGATAAAAGGGATGAAATAGAAAATGATGTTAAAAAGGAAAAAGGCGGACTCATAGGGTCTACAATGGTGAGCGATGCTTTTTTCCCATTCAGGGACGGGATTGATGTCGGGCTTGAACAGGGGGTTAAATCTGTAATTCAGCCAGGGGGATCATTAAATGATTACCAGGCCATAGAAGCATGCAACGAAAACGGTGCCACCATGGTTTATACCGGACAGAGAAGTTTTAAACATTGATGTTTATTTGCCTCTCCTCAATTTCTTGTTTTTTTGACAGAAATTGAGGAATAAGGCACTACAACGGAATAACTCAATTACAGAGGATTCATTCTCTGTATTTTAAAATGATCCTGTGACTTATAAATCTTGTGTGGCGTAGTCATTTCTTTTTTTCCGGCTTTTACGGCAAGAGTGCTAACTGAATATATTCTGCTGGAATATACTTGATCCAGTAATTTTCTTAATACGGGGACAGCGAAAACAAGTTCTTTTTTACCGTCGTTATCCTGATCCGCAATTGTATAATCTGATATATAACCAGTAAATAACTGTGTTCGTTCATCAGGTACGAGCCATGTTTTGTCCCAGATCATTGATGTTATAAATGCTTCTATAAAAAATCTTGTGTTTTGAAGATAACTGCTTGCAATATCGTGGTTTCTTACAACAAAAACCGCATTCTTGCCATTATGGTCAAAATCAGAAATAAATATCCTCTGCTGGATAAACATTCTACTCATCTGGAAATTGCTGTCTCCGTTATAGAATTCTCCTTTATACTCAATATAGGAGTCTGATCCTCCAAAGGTTTCACCACTTTCCCACACTTTATGCCCTGCAGGATCAAAAATTTTAATTTTTCCTGTTTCTGTCAGCACAACAAGCATTTCAGATCCGTTATTCATCACATCACCAAATGTAAAGCTGTACAGAGAAACATATTTTGGCAGTTTAAATGGTTTTGAAACAAGTTTCATTTTCTTCCATTGGAGCTGAAATACTTTTGTATCAAGCATTGAATCGCCTGATCCCGGGATTTGCCCAAAAAGCATTGTTCCCCTTGTTTTTGTTTTAATTATTCTGAAAAGAAGATCCTGATTTTTTAGAATTTTTTTAAACTTTGAACCCGTCCACTCCATCACAAAGGAAGACGGTTTATCTGTGTTCTGGTCAATACATGTAACATATATTTCTGCTTTTTTATTACCATTGATATCTCCTGCATCAACAGTTATAATTTTTGTATTCTTTTCTGTTTTAAATTTTGTTATTGGCTTTAAGATATTGTTTTTACGGAGATAAATATAAACTTTTTTTTCTGTTGCAACTATTGTTTCATTTTTTGAATCTCCATTGATATCGGCAATTGACATGCTTATGAAGTTTTTGTTAAAAGCTCTGCTGTTCCATAAAGGCTGCTCTGCCGAGACTGTTTTTTTTGTCTTGCCTTCGTTGTCTTTCGATTCTTCGAAGTCAAAATTATCCGTGGGCTTTATATGGAGGATATCTGTTTTTATCTGTCGTGAAAGTAGATTTATATGTCTCAGTATATCTGATTTTGATTTGCCCGTCTTTTTAAAATCAAGAAGAATTTTACCTGTTTTGGTATCAATAAGCTTCGCACTTGTATTTACGCTGTCTTTCAGAATTGAGATACTGCCTGAAAGAGTGTCATCGGCAGTATCAGCTTCAGTTGTTCCAGGGTTGACTGGAATTGATGCCCCGGGTACATCAAGCCGGGAACTCAGCATTTGTGAAATACCTTTTTTTAAAAAATTATAATTATTATTTTTATCTGCCTGTATATTAAATGGCATGATAAGAATTTTTAATTTATCTGCCCGGACATTTAAAGGCATGGTACCTGCGATGAATATAATAATAGACAGAAATACCGGGAAAATTTTTATTTTTTGTTTATTTTTCAATGCGACACCTTTATCC
>WFQS01000155.1 GCA_015486915.1 Desulfobacteraceae bacterium | reverse complement strand
GTTCTGGTAAGCCTTACGCCAAACCCCATTTCATCATCCGGGTATTTTTTATGCACTTTTATATTATAAAAATAGCTCTGATTGATTTCTTTTTTGACGTGCCCGAATATGGACCAGTCCGTTTTAAAATAATTTATTTTTGAAGGCGTAAAAAAAGGAATAAACACCCCTTCAAGAGTAAATGCATGGGAAAACAGTTTAAGATCAGCCATCCAGACAGGGATTTTTCGTTCTTCATATTCAGGAATGATAAATTCCCTTAGATCCTGGGGGTTCAGTGTATCAACAGGGCTGATCTGATCTGTTTTTCCCCAGCGAATAATCTGTTTTCCAAGGGAAAGGTCACAATGACTGTTAAAATACCGGAACCTGGCTTCATGCAGATTTAGATTATACATATCCGTTTGATCTTCATTGCCAAAGTAAAGATAATCAGAAAGGACAGAAAGGGTCAGCATGTTTTTGTATTTTGTTTTTAAAAGCATTCTGTTTCTGAAACTTGTATTATTCTCAACGGCAGCATCGTCTTTGATCTGAGAACCGGCTCTGATTTGCAGAAAACCCGATATCGTAAAATTTGATCTTTTGGTATCAAAATCAGCGCTTTTAAAAATATCATCGGTTGCAGTATCACCGGGCAGGGCCACCATATCCTCCGGTTGAGGTTTCGCAGATTGTTCCGGCTCAGATTTTACAGATTTTCCCGGCCCGGGATTTACCGATTGTTTTGGTTCAGCCTTTACAGAACCATCCTGTTCTATCTTTACAGAATCTTCTATCTCTGGCTTGACAGAATTCTTCTGCTCAGGTTTTACAGAGGCTCTTCTTTTTATGGCAGTGTGTTTTTTATAACTTCTTATTTGATGGTGTTCAATGTGGCCTGTAAATTTATCGGATACAACCTGTACAGCAGAATATTTGTTATGAATGGCAGAATGTACGTTTATCTCAATGGCAGGTCTATGATGATATAGCGTTTTTTGTATATTAAAATTGTATTTAATATTTTTAACTATATCAAGGACAATTCTTGTAATATTTTTTTTATTCTGACCAATGCGGACCTGCCTCACTGCAATGCCTTTGGTTTTTTTCTTTATATTGACCTCAGGTACAAAAACATTTTTCAGATCAATAACAATACGCTCGGGCCTGTGGAGAACAAAATATTTCATTGCCGGCAGTTTATTCAGGAAAATTTTGACGGTTTCTTCCGTTTTTTGACGCTCAAACCTGACATTTTCTACCCGGTTGGAAAGACGGGCAAAGCAATGGTAAGGTGTTATTAAAATCGCTGAAACGACTATAAACAAAAGGATACTATATGATTTAACGTGTCTCGGAATTGCCATTTACTGTCCTGTGATTAGCGTTAACTATTATCAGTTTATAGTATCATGCAATCATAATGCCGTTTAATAATTCTCCAGGCTTTTCCGGGAAAGCATATCCTTGTTGATATCGGTATTATAGGTGATATTTTTAAGTTTTATATAGGTTTTATGCTTCTTTTTAAGGTTTTCCATACTGAGCATTGATTCTGTCCAGATGCCCTGGATTTTTTTTAGTTTCAGGACCTTATAGGTTTTAATATGTCTTTTCTTTTTATCGAAAAATTCAACATTAAGCGGTACAAAGGATTGCTCTGTAATCTGGCTTATGGTCAGGCTGTATTGGGATTGAATTCCCTTTTTAGGACGGCTTTCCAGGGTATAGACTGCTATGCCGCTGACGGTTTTATGTCCGATAATTTTATAGGTATAGTTGTCAACGGAATGACGTTCCATATCTTCATAGGTAAAATCGCTGTTCACAAACCGGCTTGATTTTTGTGAACTTACAATTCTCCGGGTTCGTCTCAGGGCAGGCAGATATAAAAATTGTTCGGTTTTCCATCCGGGCTGCTCAATGGTCAAAAATCCTGTGCCGTTTATATCGGCAGGAGCAGTAAAGCGAATCATCGTCCGTTCAAGACCATTTTCCAATAACCGTTTTGTAATAAATTGTCTGATTCTTTTGTTTCCGTTTTTACTGACAAGAACCATCAGTTCAGTGGAAAAAGAATTTTTCCCCCTGTTCCTGTCAAATACTTTCCTGGCAAGCATTTTTCCTGTCATTTCCTGGGCATTTACATGAGCAGAAGATAGCGCAAGTATTATAATTATAAGTCCAAATAATTTAAATTTATTAATTATCATGATGTATTTCCTTAGGATCGAAAATTTTATAAATCTGTCCTCTTTTCTTTGCGAGCAATTTCTGATCAATAAGCGTTACTTCTATGTTCAGCCAGAATCATAGAGACAATTTTATCATTTTCATCAATTTCATAAAAAAAACGGTAGGCACCAATTCTGTATCTCCATGCAGGAGGATCCCAACTTCTGAGTTTTTTAATATTTGGGCCAAATCCCGGGGAAATTTTAAGTTGCTGATAGACATATCCCCGAAGCTTTTTTTTTATTTTTTCTTTTCGTCCTCCAAAATCCTGCTCAAGTGATTGCAAAAACGTTTCAGTCTCAAAGATTCTATACATCAAAAAACTTCCCTTTTTTTAGTTTTGCATCATCGGAGCCCTGTTTAAGAGAATTCACTAAGATTTCATTTCCAACAATTTCATCCATCTCTATTTGATCAACAAAGATGTCCTCTTCAAGCTTTTGCCGTGCCAGATAATTAATCATGTTTGATATCGGCCGTTTAACAACTTCAGCCGCCTTTACATAAAGGGTATATTCTTCATCAGAAAGTCTCAGAGTTACTATTTTTGACATTTGATTATCTCCTGTATCGCCAGAATAAAACTTATATGTTGAATATAAATCTATTTGCATACAAAAGCAACACATAAAATGTTTTTGTATGCAAATAGAACACATATACTGGTGTCTGCTAATAACCTTTGGCCAGTAAATTTAAGATCAATGGATCAAAGCGTGCCAGTCAGATGTTCTAAAGGTTCCTGAAAAATAATTTTTCAAAAGGAACTCCCCCGGAAGTCATCAGATATAATCATCCCAGATATCTTCAACAGGTTTAATGAATTCTTCCGGTGGAACAAGCAGTTTTGGTTTTTTTACACTTTGCTTGCGCCAGTCCGTTTTTTTTACAGGTTTTATATAGGCTACCTTTTTTTTATTATGTGTAATAACCACATTTTCGCCTGATTCAACTCTTTTTAATATCGCGAAAAGATTCCCTCTTAGGCTTGTTGCTGTTATATTAATCATAAACACCTCATTTTATCTAAATCCAAAAAATTTTTACATTATATTGCTGTATTGTTTTATCTTTTGTTACAAAAAAATAATTATTTGTGACAGCCTGG
>WFQS01000154.1 GCA_015486915.1 Desulfobacteraceae bacterium | reverse complement strand
CCCCTTTGCTTTGACCCCGGGAAGATTCTCATTTCGTGCAGCCATCATGGCAATCATATTTGCATTGCTGGAACCGGTTGTCATCTGGGCCTCACCATTTTTAAAACCCGCAAGATCAAGCATTTCATGCAGCATATATTTTTCCATCAAAGTGGACACCGGAGCTGATTCATATGTGCAGGCAGATGTGTTTGACACTGCTGTCACCATCTCTCCGAGAATTGAGGGAAGATTTGCCCCCACCCACATCCGGTTGACAAACCCCGGGTGATCTGTTTTTACTGAATAGGTCAGATATTTCTCAATCCACGAAAAAATCTGCGGCCACGCTGCGCCATCTTTGTATTCATCAAGCTTGAGGATTTCCAATAGCTCATGCGGCTGTCTGTATTTAACAATACTGCCCTGCTTTACCTCTGACAGATAATTTTTTAATAACCGAAAAATTTTATCAATGATCTCTTCCTGCTCCATAATTTTTCCTCTTTATCCGGCACATTTTATCCAATAGATCTATTGCTGCAAAACTCATGAGTCATCAAACACATGAAAAATTAACACTCAATTGTATTTAACCTGGATTGTATTTTACCCCGGTGTGACTTTGATTCAATTTACGGCATAAGGCGTTTTTATTGTTTCCGTGCCATGCGCAAAACTTTTGCAAACATATAAAATGCAACATCATAAATTTGAATTGATAATTAATTTAATGTGTTTCCATATCATTTTTTATTATTTAGTCTTATGATAAATTAAAACCTTACAATTTATTATCTGCAATTGGAATTTTTTATGACTAACTGGTTTAAATACTGCTTGTCCTTCCTTAATGAAAAAAAATGCAGGCAATTTTATGGCCAATTTTTTTTGTACATTCATCAGGACTGTGGTATAATTTATTTCAAATTGAAATACCTGTTGAAATATTAAGGGCTCACTAAAGAACAATTTCTGAGTTCCTTTTTCTTCTCGTCAACGGCTGCACTTTACATGTGTCTTTTTTAATACATCAGTTAATAGCCAGAACCTTCAAATTTAACTTATGATTGCAAAAATGATTATTCAATCAAATCAAACGGTGCCCACTACCCCAAAATTTTTTGTTTTTACGTAAATGATACAAAAAAAGGAGGAAACAATGAAACTTGAAAAAATACTTAATCCGGTTGACGGTTCTGCCCATTCAATGACTGCCACAAAATATGCCATTGATCTGGCAAAAATGGTTAATGCCAGAATCCTGCTGCTCCACTGCCACAGGCGATTTCCAGTTATACTTGCAGAACCCCATTTCCAGAATGCAGTCAATGCAATCATTAAGGAATCGGAAACATTGATTGCACCGTTTGTAGGTATCCTGGAAAAAAGCGGGGTTAAATTTGATACAAGAATTCTTGAAGGCTCTGCAGGCAGGATGATTCCAAGAGTTGCAGAAATAGACAAAATGGATATTATTGTGATGGGATCAAGGGGGTGTACTGATCTTGAAGGACTGATAGTTGGAAGTGTTGCCCATAAAGTATTAAATACAACTAAATGCCCTGTTTTGATTCTAAGGTAAAAAATGATAAACGCCGCAGTCTTTGGCTGGGATATTGCAGATGTAATATTTGTTGACTTCACCAAACAGGCAAATGAAAGTATTGGTTCTAACATCCTTAATTTATAAGTTAACATTTTATGAGAAGTCCCAAATTAATGCTTGAAAATATTCTTGCCATTTTAAAGAAAAGAGGGGCTAAAACACCTGAAATAATAATCACCCCCGGTGAAATCATGCGCCTCATCGGCTGCCGGGATTCCGATAATATCAACGATGCAAGGGCAAGAACAGGTGTTGCATGGCTTGAAAGAAAAGGCTTTCTTGAACGCTCATTTAACCGCACTCTTTTTTTTACGGGTACTCCGGTTGTAAAGGACATGGAAGAAGCTGAGAAAAAGATTGAAAAGCTCAATCTGTCAAAAACCATGAAAGCTGTTTTTATCACCATACTTATGTTTCTATTCAACGCTGAAAAAAATCAGACCATTCCCGCCGATGACATATGTGCATCCCTTGGCAGAATAAGAAACCTGCCTGAAAAATATTTTGATTCCCGTGAGATCATTTCCCTTTTGTCGGATATGGCTGAGGCAGGGCTTATCCGGGAAGGAATTGTCATGACAGCCTTTGTAAAACCAAAGGGAAGCGGCAGTTCTTTAAAAACTCTTGGTTATCTTTCAGATGTTGAAAAACAGATCATTGACATAATGGAGGATATGGCGCCGGAATCATGGCTTGAGCCGGACAGGCCGGATGTTTTTAATATCAGGCTCATGTCCCAATTACTAAAGGATAAAGGCTTTGACAATGTCAATTCTGATACCGTTGAAAAAATACTCAGATCCATTGCAAATGACAAGGGGA
>WFQS01000153.1 GCA_015486915.1 Desulfobacteraceae bacterium | reverse complement strand
AAATTATTTTTAAACCAGGGGATATCAGGTGCATCAGTTACCTGAATCACGGCATCTTCCATGATGATTTTTTCCTGTTTTGTCGTCCAGTTTATGGTCAACCCGGCGAAATCTTCCGGTAAATCAGTAAGTTCAATCCTTTCTTCACTTCCTGCCAGTAAAAGATCGTTATTCAGACGTGTAATGATTGCAGGAGATATTACCATGATAAAAGGCGCTATATTGGATCTGACAGGAAATGCCAGTAATTTTGCATCAGATATTGAAATGGATCCAGGCATTCCATCGTTCCATCCTTCACATGGATTGTCCTGCGTATCTGATCCAAATATTTGATTGATGGCATTTTGATCATTTTCAGCAAAATTTCTGAAATGAGCACGCATGGCTCCTTTGACGGCAGAAGCCTGAATATGTGGCCAGTTTGTATGCCGTTCTCTTTGTATGGGCAGATCGACAGCACCGGTGGACATTCCGCTTCCGGCATGAACTGGTGAGATGGCATAAAGTGTTGCCAGTGAAACAATTTCTTTTTTATGCATGATTATTCTCCTTTTACTGGTATTAAATTTTCATTGAAATATTCTGAAAACACTGAACCTGCAGGATAAAAGCCTGTTAAAGGCTTGTGAAATGCTTTTTTCATGTCCCATCCGCCCCTGTACTGGATTCTTCCCCCTGCAACAAGCAAGGCCGGATCAGCAAGACTACAGGATAATGCAGACAGACTCATAAATATATCAGTGTTATGGCTATTTTCCGGGATATCGATATCTGTTTTTTCATAATATCCCAGTCTTTTTTCTCCGCCAAGCTGTAAAATTCCCTTTGACCAGAGCAATGGATGAATATTTCCGGCTATTCCAAAAACAAGCTCCACATCAGGTTTAAATCTTATGTGACTAAAAGTATATAAATGGGATTGACGTACTTTCCTTTTTCGATCCAGTGCAATTCCGGTTCTTGGCTCGCTTACAAAAAAATTCTCTGCACTTTTGAAACAAATTTCTTTTTTTTCTGAATAGAAATCTTTTAGGCTTATCCACTGGCCACCTGCTGTTTTCAGTTCACCGGCCCTGCCTATGGCAGTATAAAGTTTTGTTCCCTTTGATGTTCTGACAAATGAAGATTCAACAAGGTTACTTTTGTAAACAGGTATGGCTGTATTCTGTTTTATATCTTCTTTTTCCACATACCAGTGAAATGGAGCAGGTATATATATCTGACCCGCTTTTAAAAAGACAGGCCCAAGGATCTCAAAAGGGGGGCTTTCCCCTGCTTTGCCTATGAAGGATATAACTTTGTTATCATCAAAATTATCCTTTCCGTATTCCAATGGATCAATACCCTGCTGATTTAATACTGCAGTCCTGACGGCCCCTGCAATTG
The DNA here is from genome assembly GCA_015486915.1 of Desulfobacteraceae bacterium. Next base: position 3,242 of record WFQS01000153.1, on the reverse strand, counting down.
TACTGGAATGAGGAGGAAAAATAGTTTCAGATGTATGATTTTCTCCCATTATCATGGGAGTTGCCCCTTTGAAAAAGAAAGTATCAACAGGCCTGAGTTTATACCAAGTTTTCATTTTACCATACCTCCTCTGAGAAATGAGCCCACAATCAATCCTTCTGGTTTGAATTCCAGGCTCTGGTCATCTTGTTTTTCTACAACAACATCAGCAATCTGCCTTGCAAATTGTTGTTTATCCACGCCTTTACCTAATGATGACCTTTCAAGTTGTTTTTCTATAAAGCTGACTAAGAGCTTATTGTTTTGATTATCATCACTTTTGATCACAGCTTCAATACCATCACGGAACTGCTCCATGCGGTAAACCAGAGACCGGGAGACAGCCTCAATATTATTTACCATACCTCCTGAAGCTCTGCCTATATTTGCAAAGGAATCCCAAACCTCATCATTCCACTTACGTACAAAAAATCTTGAGCCGCCTGAACGTTTTCTAAGTTCTATGGCACAGGCATCTCTCTGCCCCTTTTCCTTGGCATATTCATCCAGAAGCTGGTGAGCCTGAGAGATCATCTGTGAGAGGCTTTCTTTATGATGACAGATCAAAATACCGGCGGAAATGGAAATATTATCTCCTTTTCCAAGATTCACAGATAATTTTCCCTGCTCAATCTGCCATGCATCATTTATGGGTTGTACAGAACCATCCGGCCTGATAATCTGAAACCCTTCATTGTAATAATTTCTTATTTCTCTGGCCGCAGCCAGTGCAGTATCCGCTGGTAATATTGCACAGACATCATCACCACCTGCATAAATTAAACGGCCCTGATATTTTTTAATGATGGGTGCAACGCCATAGATTGCAAAATCACCCAGAGACTCAGAAATAGCAGCGTGAATTGCAGGTGTAAGCAGACGTTGTGGATATTGCGTGAAAATCTTATTCCAGTTATCCCTGAATTTTGCTTCAAATGTTTCTTTCTTGACACGGGAAAGAAAATCAGGATGTAGAACAGATTCCCATGTTGATCCAATGGTTGTTCCGTTTACAAGCCGTCCTATTCTGTCACCGTCCATCATGAGGACAGCATAATATTTATCCCTGATTTCAGGTGATTCATACTTGTTATCTTTCAGAATATCATCTGAATTTTCATAAAGATTCTGGGCAATTTTTTGTTTTTCTGTAGAGTCGGTTATATTATAACGTTTATAATAATCATTCATGCTGATCATGGTGGTAGATGGAAAATTTTCATTTTTATGGAACATATGGTGCAATATGTGCCTTTCTTCAGCATACGATTTTTTCTCAAACAACCGATACAATCCTCTTTTCATAAGACAAACAGAGCATAATTTTTCGGCATCATATTTCTTACCATCATAACCAAAATCAGATTCCCTTGCCCAGTTTTGTTTCAGTTCTGTCCAGAATTTTTCAGTTGAATTGTTATATACCCGGGCACCTTCTGTTTCTCCAGTATCAGGGCTGTTATGCAGAATTTCAAACTCTCCGCATAAATGACATTTTTCTCCGTTTTCATCTGTTTTTCTGGGGAATTTCACAGTTTTTGATGAAGCCAGAACTGATTGAACAAGACTATGGGTTACAGAATAAAAAACCCCTTTGCCTGAGGTATCATAATTTTTATTATCCTTGATAATTTCGTTAAATATTTCAAGCAGGCCGGATTGACGTCTGTACTGGATTTCCGGAAGAAATTTTTTCATTTCTTTCTTTGAATCGTTTTTCCCTGAAAGCATTCTAACGGCTGCCCAGTCAAAATCCCAATAATCGTGTGCCTGACGGCAAAACATGGAATGAATATGATCAGTATTCTGATCATTTTTTCGGAAGATACTGGTTTTCAGCAGGTTTTCCATTTTATCACAAATGGTTATCCATTGGCCTTTTATATGGTTTGAAATAAGATTTCCTATTTCTTCAGCCTGTGACTGCGGAATCATAAATAAGAATTTATTTGGGAAGGAAGCAATATCATTGGCCCCTTCAGATTGTTTTATATTGTCCATATGCCATTGTGACTCAAGATATTCATCCATGAGAGGCTGGTCAATCAGTGAAGGATACAGCACATGATCTGGTCCAAGATTTTCACATATCCATCTGATCCCCTCAAAAGCAAGCCATGATAAAAGCACGGAACCTGTCCAGTAATCACGAAGTTTCCTTGCACGGCTGATGAAAGCCTGGACAGGGGTAATACTGAAAACCATCATCCCTATATCATCTTTGCTGCCTGAAAGTTCCATGCAGGAATAAAAGGCAGATGTGAGCGCATTATGCTGCCAGATGGAATGATCAGGAAATCTGGAGTCTGCTGGAATTCTATGCCAGAAAGCACCAAGAGAGGCAGTATTATTATCTGCCAGGATAGAACGCAGGCGCAAATGTGTATAAAAAAATCTTGCCATGGCAAAATGATCAGGATCCCCTTGAAATTTGCCTGAATACCCGGATTGATCATCCGTGGTTCCAATAAGTTGCTTCAGTTCTTTAATCAGGCTGTCATAAATATATGATTCTGCCTGTTTTGAATTCATATTTTCAAAAATATCCGGCATACATATTTTTAAAAAGGCCTGATCAGATGTCGGATGGGTCAGAACTGTACTGTGCAGATAATCAACTGCCCCGTTTTTATTTTCGTCGCTGCTGTAGGACGGCACCTGCCCGCGCTCAAATCCGGCAGCCATTGCATCGGCTGCAGTCCAGAATTTTTCATTCGGCATATCAATCCCGTATTGCTGGATTATTCCGGCTGCCCTCTCCTCATGGCCTGGAATACGGAACACTTTGTCGAAAGGATCATGCATATAAGCTGCGAATTTATTATTCCAGTATTGTATATCAGTAGATGAAAAATTCATATTCCCTCCCCGGAAGCTGAAATCTCTTTTACAAAATTATCTGCTTTTTTGATGATTTTGTTCATATCCTGACAAGCCTTATCATAATTTCGTCTTTGATCAGGTTTATGGTAATTATAAGGCATAAAGAGTATCTGACCCCGAAATTTTTTGTCAGGCATTTTATGAACGTGAAGAAAATAAGGCTTTGCGTGACGGTCATTGATTTCAATTTCATGTTTAACGATAATCGGTTTTGCAATCAATTGTCGTTTATCAAAGACATGTTTGTTTTCAAGTTTATTTCTTGCATTTTTGTAAGCGATTCCAATATCAGACAAAGCTAAATCCCAGGAATTCTGCGG